>JBFELW010000537.1:0-1501 GCA_041551995.1 Paenisporosarcina sp. | reverse complement strand
GGAATCGGTATTTCTTCTGGTGAAAACCGAGCGGCTGAAGCTGCTAAAAAAGCTATTTCAAGTCCACTTCTTGAAACTTCGATTGATGTAGCTAATGGTGTCCTAATGAATATTACAGGCGGTTCTAACTTAAGTCTATTTGAAGTTCAGGAAGCAGCTGATATCGTAGCATCTGCATCTGATGAAGATGTAAATATGATTTTTGGATCTGTAATTAATG
The DNA here is from genome assembly GCA_041551995.1 of Paenisporosarcina sp. Taxonomy (GTDB): domain Bacteria; phylum Bacillota; class Bacilli; order Bacillales_A; family Planococcaceae; genus Paenisporosarcina. The sequence goes on along the minus strand of JBFELW010000537.1, from coordinate 1,281 downwards.
ATAATTTGAAAGACGAAATTATTGTTACAGTTATAGCAACAGGATTTAATGAAGAACCTTTAACGACTCGCACAACTCGAAGCGGTAGTTTTGGTACTGGAAGACAACAACAACCAACTCAACCACAGCAAGCTCCTACACGTGAACCAAGACGTGAAGAAGCACCTACTTATCAACAAGAACCTTCAAGAAATCAACCACAGCATTCTTCGCAAAATGAAGATGCACTAGATATTCCGACATTTTTACGAAACAGACAAAAACGTCAATAAGTAATCTATCAAGACTCATCTCTTGCAGCTAATAAAAGCTGCAGAAGATGAGTTTTTTTGTCGTCTAAATTTTTCTAATGACTATCAAATAATGACAAGTTTTGAAGGTAACAAGTGTTACAGTTTTTCTAGGAGGTGAGAAAATGTATGCTGAGGTGATGATTACATTAAACGCACTTATCAACTACTCCTTACTTTCATTTACAAATAAAATAGGCACATTTCAACAAAAGAAATGGCGGTTATGGGTAAGTGCGTTAGCAGGAGGAACTCTGATAGTTGTTTTTGGGGGAGGGTTTGTTTCTATAACTATCACTTTTGTCATTATGATTACTATGGCCTTTGGTATTAACCGATCCAACTTTGTACTCGCTGCTTCCAATTGTTTAATAGTGGCACTTTTTGCAGGGGGATTATTAACTGTGATTCAACCATTAGTAAAATCAGCAAATTGGTTTACACTTTTGGCAATCGGAGGCGTTGTATTACTCGGAAGTTTAACTGGTGTGTATAAAAACTGGTTTAGAGTTAACATGAAAGGCGTTAAAGAATCCTATATTAGTCAGGTGACTATGCAATTATTTGGTCATGAAGTCATTCTATCTAGTTATACAGACACCGGGAATCAATGTATAGAAGCTCTTTCTGGTAAACCTGTACACTTTGTTTCGTCAGCAAAGATTGAATCCTATATCCCAGAGCATCTTTGGAATTATCTACTTCAATTTGATGGTCATGATCCTGCAGAATTTCAGAAAGTACCATCACAGTTTAAACATCAAGTTCGACTCATTCGATTGGCAACAGTTCAAAGTCAAAGTACATGGGCAGTTGGTATAAAGGTAGATCAACTTTCAATTCGACACAACGAACAATGTTCGTTACCACCCTGTTATATTGTTCTCACGAAAAACAGCCAACATTTTCCACGTCAAACTGACGCCATTCTGCATGCATCAACATTATTTGTTCAACAATCGAGAGGAGCCGTGCTATGTTCTTGAAAATT
>JBFELW010000536.1:0-1506 GCA_041551995.1 Paenisporosarcina sp. | reverse complement strand
TTGAATTTCTTCTTTAAGACCATATTTTTTGTTGAAACGATCAACACGGCCATCCGCTGATGCGAATTTTTGTTTTCCAGTATAGAATGGGTGACATTCTGAGCAAAACTCAACTTTAATGTCTTCTTTTACTGAACCTGTTTCAAAAGAGTTACCACATGAACATGATACTTTTGCAACTTTGTAAGCTGGATGAATTCCTGTTTTCATCTAAATTCTCCTCTCGCCCTGAACCATCTGGAACAGAGTTGGTTATTGAACTGTCACCTTACACGACCCGTTCAATTCCAGTCGCATATGTCACAGATATGGTTTTGTTCCGACTTAAAGTATAGCAAAATCTATACAACAAATCAACCCTCTTGTTCGACACTCAAAAAGCAATAAGGTTCTAATTAAATTAAACCTTTACCATTCCGCTTCTCTTTCATGTCGGTATTTAACTGTTCAAAGAATTCTTCGTTCGTTTTTGATTGACGCATTTTTTTCAAGAAGCGTTCGCCGAAATCATGTGAATCGGAGAATGTTTTTCGAATCGCCCATAACTTGTCTAATTGACTCGGAGGAAGAAGCAACTCTTCTTTACGTGTTCCTGATCTACGAATATCAAGCGCCGGGAAAATACGACGTTCAGCAAGCGTACGATCAAGATGTAATTCAAGGTTTCCTGTTCCTTTAAATTCTTCGTAAATCACTTCATCCATACGTGAACCTGTATCGATTAATGCTGTAGCTAAAATTGTTAAACTACCGCCTTCTTCAATATTACGTGCAGCTCCGAAAAATCGTTTAGGTCTGTGAAATGCTGCTGGGTCAATACCACCTGATAATGTACGACCACTTGGAGGAATGACTAGATTATATGCACGAGCTAAACGTGTAATAGAGTCCATTAAGATAATAACATCTCGTTTATGTTCAACTAAACGCATTGCTCGATCTAGTACAAGTTCCGCCACTTTCACATGATTTTCTGGTACTTCATCAAAAGTAGAACTTACAACGTCCGCATCTACCGAACGTTCAATATCCGTCACCTCTTCAGGACGCTCATCAATTAATAAGACAATAAGCTCTGCGTCTGGATAGTTTGTTGTAATTGCGTTCGCCACTTCTTTTAATAACATGGTTTTTCCTGCTTTTGGAGGTGCAACAATAAGTCCGCGTTGCCCAAATCCTACAGGAGCTACTAAATCCATAATGCGTGTTGACAGTTTATTAGGTTCTGTTTCTAATTTCATATGACGGTCTGGATACAAGGGAGTCAATGCTGGAAAATGAACACGTTCTTTCGCTGAGTCAGGATCTTCCCCATTTACTAGCTCTACGTGTAGTAATCCATAATAACGTTCATTTTCTTTAGGAGGACGTACTTTCCCTGTTACTTTATCACCGTTTCTCAAATCAAATCGACGAATTTGAGATGCTGATATATAGATATCTTCTGAACTTGGTGAATAATTGATTGGACGCAAGAAACCGAAACCTTCTGACTGTATGATTTCT
>JBFELW010000535.1:0-1507 GCA_041551995.1 Paenisporosarcina sp. | reverse complement strand
GTTTCAATTGCATAATGACCATCTTGAATCACACTGTCCATATGGGTCGAATAAAGACCAGAAAATACATGATTTCTTCCTCACTATCTAAGGCAACAACATAGTACGCATGAAGATTACTTGTCATTTCATGAATAAAAGAATCTCTTGTCCATGGTAGACTAAAGGACTCTTCCTCAATCTTGAGCACTCCCTCAATGTCCTGCTCTACCATTTTCCGATAAACCAATTGACTATTCATTTAACTTACCTGCCTTTACTTGCTCGGCATTCCAGTTTGCTTCAGCCTCCGCTATACGATTATACTTTGGCACAAATTGATGTGTTTCTTCATTTGAAGGTAGTTGTTTTTGCATCGCTAAGTCAATTACGACAGAAGCTCTTGGTAAATCCTGATGAAAAGGAGCCCGAACAGCTTTCTTTCCTAATACCTTTTGTATATAGTCCCAGTGAATATCAACATCTTTTCCAACGAACAATACTTGTTCTTCCTTCGTTGATAGAGATTCTATAATCGTTTCAATTGCATAATGACCATCTTGAATCACACTGTCCATATGGGTCGAATAAAGACCAGAAAATACATGATTTCTTCGTGCATCCATTATTGGACAAATGAATCCTTGGAAAGAGAAAGCATTTCCAGCAAGAGTTTGAAGACTAGAGACTCCGACAAGCGGTATTTTTAAAGACCAAGCAAGTGTTTTAGCGAGTGTAACACCTATCCTAACACCCGTGTAGGATCCGGGTCCTTCTGATACTGCAATTGCATCAAGATCTCCCGGACGTAAATTGGCTTTATTCAAAACGTCTTCTATTGAAGGCATTGCACCAATAGAATGTGTAACTTTCATTGAACTTGTCCACTCGACGACTAATTGTCCATCTTGGACAACTGCAACGGAAAGTGGAACATTTGATGTATCAATTCCTAACCAAATCATGAAAATAACTCCTTACACAATTGCTCATACCGTGTACCCATTGGAGTAAACACGATGCGTCGAGCAAATTCTGATACTTGATATATGTCAATCTGTAAACGTTCTCTTGGTAAGTCTTGTTCAATCAGTTTCGCCCACTCTACAACTGATACGGCATCTCCATAAAAAAGTTCATCCCACCCTAGATCCTCTTCGCTATCCGCCAAACGATACACATCCAGATGATTAAAAGGTAGTCTTCCTTCGTATTGTTTAAGAATTGTAAAGGTTGGGCTATTTACGTTTCTCGACACACCTAATCCTTTAGCAAAGCTTTTTGTAAATGTTGTTTTACCTGCACCTAAGTCGCCTTCAAGTGTAATGACATCTTGAGCCTCGACCAACATTCCTAATTGATATGCTAAACGTTCTGTATCCTCAAGAGAGGATATCATTTTTTCATACTTCATATAGTTAACCCTCACACTCGTTTTCTCTAGTGTACAGAAATATGCTACAGACTTCACTTTTTTTGAACAAAAAGAAAATCCACAGAGAAAGTAACCTTTCTTTGTGGATTGATT
>JBFELW010000534.1:0-1516 GCA_041551995.1 Paenisporosarcina sp. | reverse complement strand
AGTGAAATAAATCATCACATTACGACAAACAATTAAATCAAATGAACTGTCATATGTATCTTTTAATAAATTATGTTTTTGAAAAGTCACTGTCTTTTTAATAGAATCGTCAACTTTATAAAAAGCTCCTTGTTGTTCGAAGAACTTGTTTTTAATTACTGAAGGTACTTCTGCTAATGAGCGTTCAGGGTAAATGCCTGCCTTAGCCTTTTGAATGGCATTCTCGTCTAAGTCTGTTGCCAATATAGAAATTCGAGATAAGGGAATGTGCTGAGATAAAACCATAGCAATTGTGTACGGTTCTTCTCCTGTTGAACAAGCAGCACTCCAAATTTTTAGCGTTTTATTTGTATCAAGTAGTTTAGGAAATATTCTATTTTGCAAAATTTCCCATCTTTTCGCATTTCTATAGAATTCTGAAACATTGATCGTCATTCGATCTAGAAATTCATTCAACAAATCACGGTCAAGATCAAGAGCACGGTAAAACTCTTCAAATGATGAGTATCCCTTTTTTTCATATAAAGATGTTAGTCGTCTTTTCATTTGAGCTTCTTTATATAAACCTAAATCGATTCCGGTTTTCCGTCTAATTTGGTCAATGAACTTTATGTAGTCTGGCATACCTTTCATCTTTCCCCTCTATCTATCTACAAACATTATATCTTAAGAGAATTCTTTCTGATAGACAAAATAACCAAATGAAATTCATTTGGTTTAGACTTTAGAAAAACTCATTATGTTCTTCTTTTAATTGATTAGAGAATAAAGAGAGCTTATGTTCATTAAATGACCGCTTTCCCACAGGAGTCGGTCATTTCATTCCCATATGAGTTGAATGTAGATGATACGTGACAATGATCTCTTTGAAAAGCTAGGTTGGATTTAATTGAAATTAAAAAAGCAGCCAAATAATTAATCATTTGGCTGCTTCGTTATTAGTTTACCCAGTTATTTGCTTCTTTTTTATAAGAAAAAAGTTCTTCTTCTTTAAAGAATAAACCGATATCACGAACAGCGCTGTCAGCAGAGTCAGAACCGTGAATAATGTTCTTTCCAACTGTTACTGCGAAATCGCCACGGATTGTTCCTGGAGCAGATTCTTTAGGGTTTGTAGCACCTACAAGTAAACGAGATGTAGCAATTACATTTTCGCCTTCCCATACCATTGCGAATACTGGTCCAGAAGTGATGAAATCAACTAGTTCACCGAAGAAAGGACGTTCTTTGTGTTCACCGTAATGTTCACCAGCAAGTTCTGGTGTGATTTGCATTAATTTTGCTCCAACTAATTGGTAGCCTTTCTTTTCGAAACGACCAACGATTTCACCGATTAAGTTACGTTGTACGCCATCAGGTTTTACCATTAAAAACGTTCTTTCCATAATAAACACTCCTTCAATTCTATCTTGGGTTATACCCACCGTAAAAAATAGTACCATTCTATACAAATTTACACAACAAATTAAAATTTACGTTTTCCCATGTAAAGTGATATATCTCGAAGTGATTTTTT
>JBFELW010000533.1:0-1518 GCA_041551995.1 Paenisporosarcina sp. | reverse complement strand
CGTTCGCTCTATTGATTTAATGCAGGGAAATGTATTGGCTCAAGCGGAAGAATTGAAAAACTTAATTCAAGCAAAAGTACCAAATCTAGAAGTTCGTGTCGGTGAAATCAGCTCTGTTCTTGCTGTTCATGCTGGTGAAGGTACAATCGCCGCAATGTGGCATGTACCCGCAGAAGACTAAAAGCGTTTTCTACAATAGTTATAAGTAAAACCCTTGGGCTTCCAAGGGTTTTTTTCATGTAAACGAATCTTTTATATGGAAGAAAATATAGCGTGTTTCATCTAAATAAGCTGGAGACGAAGTGTATCGCCAATCTCTTTGGCGACTACTTGCTGTATGTGCATTCACTAATGGCTCCCTTCCATTAAATCCAGTAACAATGGTGGTATGGTCAAAACGGCCATCACCTTGAAAATCATAACTTATGACATCTCCTAATTGTAAATCACTAGCATTCGCAACCTTAGTAGCTTGTAAACCAACCGTGGATGTATCTAAGTACCAGCGAAGTGAGTGCGATGTGCTCCAACTAAAACTCCAAGTCCCTCCGCCTATCCACCAGCCTTTATCCCGCTTTGGATAGCCACGCATGGGTGCTCCCCCTGCCCTTAAACATTGCGAAATATAATTCGTGCAATCATCGTCAAAGATCGGATACGCAGGATTATTTGAATTCCACCATGTATTTGCATACTGAACAGCCGCCTGACGATTGTACATGTAAATCCCCCCTCATGAGAGACTATGTAGCAATCAAATAAATTAGAAGAACTGATTATGTTGTTTTCGTTCGGAAGCACGGTAATGTGTGTGTTTCTTTTCTCATACAGGGATAATAAATTGATATAAAGCGATGAATTCACTCTTTAATCGATGCTTATGTTTCCGAAATTGCTTGGACTACGACCGATTTATGCAGACCTCATTCATTTCGAGAACAAGCTTACTCACCATTCTCAGCCAACATAATCACCCGTTTCTCACAATTGTGAAAGTATTGAAGGTACCAAAATTTAGGGGACTTCCATTGGGCTCCTTGTAATTAGCTAACATAACAGTACGATTAGGAATATTCATCTAGGTTTCCTTAAATAGACTTCCATCAATTATATTCACCGGTGTAACAAAAGTTAGGAGTTAATGAACACCCTATATTCAAAGTGTTTTCTGAGGTTTGACACTTTCATTAATGTTCAAGAACTCGTTCAACAATCTAAGTTCAGTAACCTATACGACACTAAGTTAGGTACACGATTAAAATCTTGGCCATTAAAAAAGCCGCCTTGTAAAGGCAGCCGGTTGTTCAACAAAAACACTCGTTGAAGAAGGTTAACCTGTATATTAGCTTGAATTCTTAAGAAGACATATTAGTAAAAGAATGAGCTAATTCCATTTCTTTGGTAAAATCTCAAAGAGAGAAGAAATAGGGAGCTGAATTTTATTAAGAAGAATATTGGACTAATTATAACTGCTTTAATTATTGGCTCAATGATTTTTATAACTGTTAAATCAAACCT
>JBFELW010000532.1:0-1550 GCA_041551995.1 Paenisporosarcina sp. | reverse complement strand
TACCGGCAGGGATTTTATTCACTACATAAGGAATTTTGAAAGTTCTACCTGTAGTTGATACATATTCGGTAGCACTTCCTACAATTATTGCGACATCTGTTATTCCGTCTGCAATAATCTTCGCATGTGCCCCTTCCAAACGGCATTTGAACGTAACAGTGGATTTTATGTTGTATGTGTAACTTTGCAAGTCCAATATAGCGTCATCCTCAAATGCTCTTTGGCTCGCTAAATTTAAAGTGCCGCTATCATCTTCTGTCCCGATTAGACCAAACATATCGGGTGTATAAACTTTACTTGGTCTTTTTGTTTCTGCTTTATTCGATAAAGGTTGAGCTTCAGCAATGTAAGTAACAACAACTACCGTGCCTATTGGAACGCCTTCTGACAATGTGATACTTGTTGAAGAAGATTCACTAAAATTATTGGGAGAAAATTGCGTTACCCCCCCAACTTCTACATCGACTTTATTTTGATTTGGGTCATAAGCATATTCCAAATTGAAAACTTTCTGTCCTTCTACTGCTACAAACTCGTCGCGGTGTCTAACCATTCCCCTCATATAAGCACTATATCGAATAGGTTGAGTTTGCGATTGACCTTCCGCTAATACTTGACTAGTTACTAAACTCATCTTAGTCATATTGAAATCACCTCCAAGTACGATTCATTTGTACCTTCTTGTTTCGAGAAGGGCGTAAATTTTGTTGTGCTTTTTCATGAAGTTCATCAAATGTTGCTTTTAATTCAATCGCTCTATTTGTATTTTGAAGTGCGCGAGCGATACGAACCGCTATTCCATAAACCAACACTTCATGAAAATCTTCCGCGAAATCCGGTTTTTCCTCTTGCATGTCAATACTCATATTTTGAGGGCGCGGTCGGTAATTCAGAAAAGCAGTAACGTTTTGTGTCGGTGCAGGATATAAGAACAAATCTCGGTCATCCATAATGGTCCAACAATATTCTGTTATATTTTGATCTATGGTTCGATATTCATAATGAGTTTCATCTACAATGACACTTGTAATTCGCTCCCTTGAACAATCCGTAGGAAGCACATAAAAATTTTTACCTGCTTCTGTGGTAAACGCGAGTGAAATGTCTGGGAAAGTAAAATCCCTGTATAACTGGCCTTGTATCTCATTGAGCCATCGAACTTTATATTCGTCACTCAAAGTATTCGGTACAAGCAAATTAGCATCTAATAAAATTTCTTTTAATAACATGAGCGTCCACGCTCCTTCATAAGTCAGTCCATGCAGATTTTGCAAACATTGATTTAGTTTCACTTGCCGCTGCTTGAATCCAATTCTTCATATCTTTATCTTTTGATTTCTTCGCTTTTTCTTCATCGCGTTCAATCCGTTTGAAGATTTCTCTGCCATGTACAGAAAGGTCATTTTCCCATACATGACGTAACGCACGAGCATCCAATTCATCAAAGGGGAATGTCGTTTGGAAAGTGTCACCAGGATACTGAATACTGTGCAATTCGTATTTCTGTTTTAATGAATTAAACACCACAAACATATCTGGATCGTATTCTT
>JBFELW010000531.1:0-1564 GCA_041551995.1 Paenisporosarcina sp. | reverse complement strand
TCCTTACCTCCTTGTGCTCATGGCAGCTATGTTATGGGGTACCACTGGAACGGCTCAAACATTTTTACCATCACACGCACAACCGTTAACAATTGGGGCAATACGTTTAGCATGTGGTGGCTTTTCCTTACTGCTTATTATGTTGATCATGAAAAAAATCAACTTACGTTCTTGGCCTTATCGAGTCACTTTCATTGCTGCTCTTTGTATGGCATTATTTCAACCCTTATTCTTTACCTCTGTCCGAGTAACAGGTATTGCAATAGGGACCGTTGTTGCTATTGGGAGTGCACCAATATTTTCAGGTTTAATTGAGTGGCTTTTTCTGAAAATGAAGCCTTCCCGTTCATGGGTAATGGCAACCGCACTTGCGGTAATCGGTTGTAGTCTTTTATTTCTAAATAAAGATTCATTAACAGTTAATCCAATAGGGGTTAGTTTATCTTTAATGGCGGGCTTTGTGTTCGCCATTTATACGATAGTCAGTAAAGAGATATTGAAAAAAGTTGAAGCTATTCCAGCTGTTGCCGTGACATTCTCATTGAGTGCCCTTATGTTATTACCATTTTTATTTATATTCGACAGCTCTTGGATATGGGAACCATCGAATGGCTTAACCATCCTTTATTTAGGTTTCATGACCACTAGTATTGCTTATATCTTATATTTATTAGGACTTCAAAAAGTGCCATCCTCTTCAGCGGTTACGTTATCTCTAGGAGAACCTTTAACAGCAGCGGTCCTAAGTGTATTTATTGTAGGAGAAGTATTAAGTCCTGTCTCTTGGGTAGGAGTTGCAATGTTGCTTGGAGGCATAATTGTTCTAACAATTAGCGGACGAAAACGTGTTCAACAATATGAATAAAAGCAGAGTGTCTCTGAAAAGAGACGCTTTTCTTTATTTCTTAGGCTCTGTTAACGAAAGATGTTGAATTTATTAGCTTGGTAGGTGCGAGACTCCCGCGGAAAGCGAGTATCTTGTAGTGAAAATCAACAACCAAGTTTAACAGCGCAATTTCTTAAGGAAATCTTCATATTTATCCTCACCATTTGTTAAGAATTGACTGATACAATTTGACTTATATGAAGTAGGAATGAGGTGTAACGAATGACAAAGTTCACAGTACTTGTAACGGATGACGATCAAGATATTCGGGATGGCATCGAAATTTATTTAAAAAATGAAGGTTATCATGTACTAAAAGCATCAGACGGACAAGAAGCATTGACTTTACTCGAAACAAATGAAATTCATTTAATCTTACTCGATATTATGATGCCTAATATGGATGGTATACAAGCAACATTCAAAATTCGTTCAGAACGCAACATTCCAATCATAATGTTAAGTGCTAAAGCAGAAGACTCAGATAAAATTCACGGTTTATCCGTTGGTGCAGATGATTATGTAACAAAACCGTTTCACCCAATGGAACTTATTGCACGGGTGAAATCTCAGCTACGTCGCTATGTTCACCTCGGCACATATCAAGATAAGCAGTTAACAATTAAAATTGATGGACTGGGATTAGATATGGAGTCAAAGGAAGTAACGCTGGATGGG
>JBFELW010000530.1:0-1606 GCA_041551995.1 Paenisporosarcina sp. | reverse complement strand
CTTGATTAAAATCATGGGTCGTATGCGATACCGTACAAGCTATGGTCAAAATGTCTTAAAGCATTCAAAAGAAGTTGCTTTCCTATCAGGTTTACTAGCGGCAGAACTTGGCGAAGATGTAACTCTTGCACGTCGTGCAGGATTGCTGCATGACATCGGGAAAGCCATTGACCATGAAGTGGAAGGTAGTCACGTTGAGATTGGTGTTGAACTTGCGACTAAGTATAAAGAACATCCAGTTGTAATCAACAGTATAGCGTCTCATCATGGGGATACTGAAGCGACATCCGTTATAGCTGTTTTAGTGGCAGCGGCAGATGCCTTATCAGCTGCACGTCCTGGAGCACGTAGTGAAACACTTGAGAATTACATTCGTCGCTTAGAAAAACTTGAAGAGATTTCAGAGTCATATGAAGGCGTTGAAAAATCTTTTGCTATTCAAGCGGGACGAGAAATTCGTATTATGGTACGTCCGGAACAAATTGATGACATTACTTCACATCGTTTGGCTCGTGATATCCGCAAACGAATTGAAGAAGAATTAGACTATCCTGGTCATATTAAAGTAACGGTAATTCGTGAAACACGTGCCGTTGAATATGCAAAATAAATAGTAGAATGGGGCTTCGTAACGAAGCCTCTTTTTATTGGAATGAAAGAGGGAGATTACGTGAAAGTTTTATTTATTGGAGATATCGTGGGATCTATTGGTAGGGATACACTGGAAGATTACTTGCCTCGTTTGAAAAGAAAATACGCTCCGGATGTTGTCATTGCAAATGGTGAAAATGCTGCAGCAGGAAGAGGTATTACTAAATCTATTTATCAATCACTTCTTCACATGGGAGTGGATGTTGTAACAATGGGCAATCATACATGGGACCAAAAAGAAATTTTTGATTTTATTGATGAGACAGATTATTTAATACGTCCTGCAAACTTCTCAGAGGATGCACCAGGTAAAGGGATGACGACAATTTCTAAAAACGGTCATACATTATCTGTCATTAATCTTCACGGACGTACATTCTTACCTCCTCATGATGATCCTTTTAAAAAAGCAAATGAACTTGTAGAAGCAGCTAAACAGATATCACCATTAATATTTGTTGATTTCCATGCAGAAGCTACTAGTGAAAAAATCGCTTTTGGATGGCATTTAGATGGTCAGGTTTCAGCTGTTGTTGGAACGCACACACATGTTCAAACAGCAGATGCACGAATTCTTCCAAAAGGGACTTCGTATATTACCGATGTAGGAATGACAGGACCATATGATGAGGTTCTAGGAATGAAGAAAGAAGATGTATTATACCGTTTTCAAACGAATATGCCAGTACGTTTTGAGGTTCCAAAAACCGGGCGTGCTGTTTTAAGTGGTTTTTTTGTTGAAATCGACAATCAAACAGGAAAATCAATCTCAATAGAGCGAATTTATATTAACGCAGACTATCCATTTCAAGCGTAGCTTCTTCTTTTTTTCAGTCTCCTCGCATACAGTGACTCAAGGACAATAAGAAATCGTCCAACTCACAGCATGGATAAGGAGGAATATTGGTGGAAGCATTAAAAGTATCTTCGAGGTCTAACCCGAACTCAGTAGCTG
>JBFELW010000529.1:0-1615 GCA_041551995.1 Paenisporosarcina sp. | reverse complement strand
TTACTTTTTCAATATCTTTTATTGTAATTAAACCTTTTAGCATACCTGAATCATCTACTATTGGAAGCTTTTCAATTTTATATTGTTGCAAGATTTTTTCTGCATCTTCAAGTGTTGTACCAACAGCTGCTGTTATAAGCTTCTCTTTGGTCATAACATCATCAATTGCTAGGGAGTAATCTTGAATGAATCGTAAATCACGATTTGTGATAATTCCAACTAACTTTAATTCTTCTTTATTATTTACAATTGGAACCCCTGAAATACGATATTTCCCCATCAAATGTTCCGCATCATATACTTGATGAGCAGGAGTTAAGAAAAACGGGTCTGTAATTACGCCATTTTCAGAGCGCTTAACAGTTACCACTTGTTCTGCTTGGTCTTCAATACTCATGTTTTTGTGAATAACACCTAGACCACCTTGACGAGCCATCGAAATCGCCATCGCTGCTTCAGTAACTGTATCCATTCCGGCACTTATAAGTGGAATGTTTAATTTGACTTTTGAAGTTAACTGTATGGACAAATCTACGTCTTTTGGTAACACCTCAGACTTCGCTGGAACTAGCAATACATCATCAAAAGTAAACCCTTCTTTGGCAAATTTAGACTCCCACATATTCTCTTCTCCTCCTATATCCTCTTGAATATTATTGTAAGGTTATCAGCGGCTACGGAGACTGTCAAGAAGCACGCAATAAGAAAGAGTATTCCGATTTTTCATTAAATGTAGTGCAGCAAATCATCCTCAATTTTTCTCGGATTAGATTGTGGCGCAAAGCGTTTTACAACTTTCCCCTCAGGATCAATTAAGAACTTCGTGAAATTCCATTTAATATCTTCTGTTAATAAGCCTTTCTTTTCCGAAACAAGATATTGGAATAATGGATCCGCTTGATCACCTTTTACATCTATCTTTTTGAACATGGGAAAGGTTACGCCATAATTTAATTGACAATACTCCATCGTTTCTTTCATATCCTCAAATTCTTGATTACTAAATTGATCACAAGGAAACCCTAATATAACCAGACCTTGTTCTTTATAATCATCATACAGTTCCTGTAGCTCTTTAAACTGTGGAGTAAATCCACATTTACTAGCAGTATTCACAATAATCATAGGTTGGCCTTCATACGAACGTAATGAAACTTCTTCTCCATTTGAATGAGTTACTTTAAAGTCATATAGCTCTGTCATAATTGGTACTTCCTTTCTTATTGAACTCTATAAATAAACATATCGAGTATCATGTAATAGTACAAGTCAAAACACTCTTTGAATATTTAATTTAAGAAATAAAGAGCTAAATTTATTTTTAATAGGAACATTAATCTTATATACTATTAAAATAAATCGAAATATAATTTCGGAATGAATATTGGCATTTCCTGATTTGTTCTAAAACCTGGATAACATGCGCAATAATGAGAAACCTTTAAATCTATTCTTTTCATACTCACCTAAAATAAAACACAAAAAAACCAGTACCTTTCGGTACCGGTCTCTTAGTGCCTAGCGACGTCCTACTCTCACAGGGGGAAACCCCCAACTACCATCGGCGCAAAAGAACTTAACTTCCGTGTTCGGTATGGGAACGGGTGTGACCTCT
>JBFELW010000528.1:0-1672 GCA_041551995.1 Paenisporosarcina sp. | reverse complement strand
GTCATTATTGCTGATGCTCTGGTTAATCAATATGCTTAAATTCATTTGGAATTCATGGTGGCGCAATAAAGAACGGTTTATTTTATTACTGGTTGGTGTTTTAATATTAAGTACTGGCCTTAGTTATCTAATTGGAATTACTCAAGCAAATAACGGGACTGTAGTCGATGAACTTCAAAAGAGATGGAAGGCTTCATATCACTTGGTTGTTCGTCCACAGGGGAGTCGTAGTGTAACAGAAGATTTGAATCTTTTAGAGCCTAACTACTTAAGTGGCATGGAAGGTGGAATTACGCTCGAACAATATGAACAAATAAAACAAATTGAAAACGTAGAAATTGCCGCCCCAATTGCCATGATTGGTTCTAGCACAAATTATGTGGATTTAGAAGAACTGGACATTAAAGAACCTGGAATTTATCGTATCAAAACAATAGAAAACATAAATACGGGAGCAAAAATAATAACAGAGGAATATAACCGATATGTTACAGTTGGCTCTTGGTTTCCTCCGGATGCTACTGATTATGGCGTTTCTCCAGGAATGCAACCTCTGTATTACGGCACAGAAGTAATGATTGCCGGTATAGATCCAAATGCTGAAGCAGCTTTAGTAGGTATTGATGAATCTATGGTGACGAGTAAAAATAGTCGATATTTCAAAGAGGATGAACCTTTTACTGCCATGCAATTGGATGACGAGATAGAAGAAATACAGATTCCTGTTATTATAAGCAATCAAGATTTTGTAGATGCAAACATGACTTATACAATCGAGAAGATGGATATACCCTTTGAAACTAATCAACATGAAACAATTGAAGATATACGAAAAAAAGGAAAAGAAAGCTATTTAGATACACTTAAAGGGACGCAGGTCGAAGAATATTCTTACAATACAACTGATGTTCATAAAATGCTTATAGAAAAGATATTAAATCCTTCTTATGACGGCATTGTAAGACTACCTGACTCTACATGGGTTGCTCTAAAACCTTCAACGGTAAAATATAACCCAGTAACGAGCCCTTTTGGCGAGAGATGGCCTTATACGTATGAAGTTGAGCCGTTTAAGCTACCGGAAGATTCACCTTTTTATACGAAAAATATGTACCGACAATTTAATCCTTATAGCGAGGATATTTCTAAATGGCCGAAGTTGCGCATGAATTTTATTGGAGTATTTGACCCTCAGAATCTGAAAGTGTCAAAAGATCCTCTAACGGAATTGCCTATGGAAACTTATTTCCCTGCCAAAGCTCAGTGGGTGATGGATTCTGCTAATAATCCAGTTAATCCGCCTGCTGATATGAAACCAACAAATGACGCATACGGATTTTTAACAAAACCACCGCTTGTGTTAACAACACTGGATGCAGCAGCTCGTGTTTTAGGAGATACACCCATTTCGGCAATTCGGGTAAATGTAAAAGGTGTAGAAACGATGAATGAGGATAGCGAAGTTCTTTTAAAAGATGTTGCAAATGAAATCGAGAAGAAAACCGGTCTATTAACGGACATTACATTAGGTTCATCACCACAATATGCTTTGACACATTTACCTGGTTTAGATGGTGAAGAAGCACTTGGATGGGTACAACAACCTTGGATTAAACTTGGATCATCCATTTCCATTTTCCAAGAAGCAAAAATAGGTATGTCTGGTGTCATT
>JBFELW010000527.1:0-1675 GCA_041551995.1 Paenisporosarcina sp. | reverse complement strand
GATCGCGTTACATTAGCATTCTTATGTGATGCATATGCTGAAGAAGCTCTTGAAGGTGATGACAAACGAACTGTATTACGTTTCCATCCCGCTCTAGCGCCATTTAAAGCAGCTATTTTACCTTTGTCAAAAAAATTAGCTGAAGGTGCTAATGAAGTGTTTACTGACTTAAGCAAGTCATTTATGGTGGATTATGACGAGTCTCAATCAATTGGTAAACGGTACCGCCGACAAGATGAAATCGGTACTCCTTTCTGTATCACCTATGACTTTGATTCAGTAGAAGATGGCCAAGTCACAGTGCGACACCGTGATTCTATGGAACAGACTCGTATGCCTATAACAGAAGTTAAAGCATATATCGAAAAACACTTAGAATTTTAATTCAGTATTAATCTGGTAGTCTAAACAGAATACCGTTTTCAAATGACATTAAAAATCCGTCTTACGCCTCTTCTTCAGGAGGCATAGACGGATTTTCTTTTTTAGGAAAATAGTGAGGTGAGCGATCTAATTGATCTAGGAATAATTGCGATTTTAATCGGATACCCGTTTGTTCCTCATATATTGTCCGCACGATTTTCTTAATAAAAGCTTTTGTTTCTTTCTTTAAGGTTAATTTTCCAACTTGTTCAATGGGTACAGTATAAAACGTTCGGATAAGTTTAACTTGAGCAGGAGTTAAGCGGATGATGTATGGATCTAACGCAAAACATCGATGACACAAAAAACCTATTTGTTGAAAAGAAAAAGCGAATTCCCCTTCGGTTGCCCCACAATTGGTACATTGGTGCAAAGTCGGATAAATACCAGTGACCGGTAACATCTTCCACTCAACAAATAAAGCAATCGCCTCTGGATCATATTCATCTGAAATGGCATGTAAAGCTTGTTTCAGTAAATTGAAAATAGCAACTTGTGGTCTTCTATCTTCTACTGCACGATCAATCAGTTCAACGACAAAGCTAGCATAAGCAGTTGCTTCAATGTCTTCTCGAATATGTCGATACGACTCCACTTGCTCTCCTTGTTGCATGGTTCCCATTCCTCGTCCTTGTTGGATTAGAAAGGAACCATGCGTAAAGGGTTGAGTAATTGCTACTAAACGGCTAGCTGGCTTTTTTGCTCCTCTTGCCATAGCTGTAATTTTACCAACTTCTAGTGAATAAAGCGTGACAATTTTGTTAGCTTCTCCATAATCTTGCGTTTTTAAGACAATGCCTTCAATTCGATTCAGCAAATGTCCCACGTCCCTTATTAATATTCGTCGTCGCGGAACCCGAAATCGCGTAAATGGACTTGTTTGTTACGCCAATCTTTTTGAACTTTTACCCACAACTCAAGGTACACTTTACTACCTAATAACATTTCTATATCTTTACGAGCACGCATACCCACTTCTTTTAAAAGAGCTCCCTTTTTGCCAATGACCATGCCTTTTTGTGACTCTCGCTCAACCATGATCGTCGCTGTTACACGAATTTTTTCACTATCTTCTTCTCTTTTAATTTTCTCAATAACAACAGCAATTGAGTGAGGAATTTCTTCATGAGTTAAATGAAGTACTTTTTCACGAATTAATTCCGAAATAATAAAACGCTCTGGATGGTCTGTAACTTGATCAGCAGGATAATATTGGGGGCCTTCTGGTAAATGTTTTATTAACACTTCGAGT
>JBFELW010000526.1:0-1676 GCA_041551995.1 Paenisporosarcina sp. | reverse complement strand
TTAGATCCAATAATTGATCAGAACTCACAGGTTTTAATTTTAGGTTCTATGCCTGGAGTGGAGTCGTTAGCTAAACAACAGTATTATGCTAATCCAAGAAATCATTTTTGGAGAATACTAACTACTATTTTTGATAATGAGGATCCAGTGGATTATAGTGCTAGAATTTCAGTGCTTCATGAAAATAAGGTTGCACTATGGGATGTTATTCATTCATGTCAACGAACCGGTAGTCTTGATTCCAACATAAAGGATGAAGAACCAAATGATTTTCAAAAGCTGCTGAAATCCTATCCTCATATTAAATACATCATGTTTAATGGAGGGAAAGCTTATGAGGTATTTAAAAAACAAATTGGCTTCCATTCATTTTCTGACATTGATTTTATAAAGTTACCATCAACAAGCCCAACTCCAGGTAGGAATGTAAAATCATTCGCGGAAAAATTAGAAGAGTGGAATGTTATCAAGGAATGCGTAATGTCATAGGGTGTCCGCCCATAGCTAGTGTCTATAAGCGTATCCATATGAACCTGAATATGAAATTCAAAGAGCGGCTGAATTCGTATCTTCGGCCGCTACGGTGCTCGCTAAAGTTAATAAAAGTCCCTGGAACAGAAAACGACATGAATGTTTAAACTTTCATGATTGTTTTTGTTCGCAGGGACTTTTTGATTCCAAGCTCAACATGATTTTATGCCTTAGTCAGTGTACTAGCTATAGACTTTTTTGTGAATTTTACTTTATAAGAGAGCAAACTACTAATGTCGTTTTAAGTTGTCAATTTAAAGACAGACTTGATTTTTGTGAAGATTCCACCTGAACTATACATTAATACACTTCGTTTATAGAACGATAGACTTAATATGAAAAATAGAACAGTGGTTACTACTAAAACGCCTAGAGAAATAAGTACTTCTAGTGTAGTGATATCCGTTGCCCCAATTCTAAGTGGCATGACCATCCCTGAGGTGAAAGGGATGAACGAGAAGATTTTCACTAATAAGGTATCTGGACTGTATAAACCCGATATCAATACGTAAAATCCGATAACCCCCATCATCATTGCTGGCAATATAGCTTGAGAGGATTCTTCCACTTTCGAAACAAGAGATCCCAATAATGCGCCTAAGATTAAATAAAGGATAATGGAGATAATCAAAAAGCTAAACGAGTAAATAACGTATGCTAAGGAAAGTTCATTCACTACATCTAATACGACTTGCCACTTGGAACCATTGTCAATAAGCATTAATAATGGTAAGAGAACGGCTAATAATAAGAGTAATTGGGTGATGGCCAATAAAAAAGTACCTGTTAGCTTTGCAAGGAAGTGGGTTACTGGTTTAACACTTGCCAACATCACCTCTAATACACGTGACCCCTTTTCTGAAGCAACATCTGTTGTAATCATGGATAAGAATGAAATAATGAACCCATACATGATAAATCCTACTAGGGAGGAAGCTCCTATCCCAGCAGCTTTTTCATCTTCACTTTTATTAGATGATGAATCATTATTTAAATTTTTCATTGTAATTCTTGTCTGAGATTGAAGGATTTTCTCCGCCTGTTCAGCAGACAAGTTTAACTTATGAACCTGATATAATTGACCCGCATGTTGCAATAAAGAAGATAAGGTGATTTGATTGTTCATAGCTAAGGGTTCGAATGTA
>JBFELW010000525.1:0-1691 GCA_041551995.1 Paenisporosarcina sp. | reverse complement strand
GTGGAAGAGCGCGATTTTATTTTAGTAGATCCAATGTTAGCTACTGGTGGATCGGCAGTAGAAGCCATTAATTCATTAAAAAAACGCGGAGCGAAAAACATTAAATTCATGTGTTTAATCGCAGCGCCAGAAGGTGTAGAAGTATTACAAAGAATACACCCTGATGTTGATATATACATTGCAGCACTTGATGAAAAGTTGGACGACCATGGCTACATCGTGCCAGGACTAGGCGATGCTGGAGACCGTTTATTCGGAACAAAATAAGTAAGGAAGTGCTTAACGTTGAAAAAAAAGTGGAAAGTTATGACGATATTCGGGACTCGTCCCGAAGCCATAAAAATGGCACCACTAGTACTTGAACTAAATAAACATTCAGATGATATCGAATCGATTGTTACAGTCACTGCACAACATCGTCAAATGCTGGACCAAGTTTTGAATACGTTCGGTATTAAACCTGATTTTGACTTGAATATCATGAAAGATCGCCAAACGTTGATGGATGTAACAACACGTGGACTTGAAGGATTAGATGCTGTAATGAAGGAAGCAAAACCTGACATCGTCCTTGTTCATGGGGATACAACCACGACATTTATTGCAAGCTTGGCTGCATTTTATAACCAAATTGCAGTGGGTCATGTTGAAGCTGGTCTTAGAACATTTAATAAATATTCTCCATATCCGGAAGAAATGAATCGTCAG
Source organism: Paenisporosarcina sp. (assembly GCA_041551995.1). Lineage (GTDB taxonomy): Bacteria > Bacillota > Bacilli > Bacillales_A > Planococcaceae > Paenisporosarcina. Next base: position 983 of record JBFELW010000525.1, on the reverse strand, counting down.
TTGACAGGAGTAATGGCAGATTTACACTTCGCACCTACAGAAGTATCTGCTGAAAACTTACGTCGTGAAAACAAACCTGAAGACCGTATCGTTGTAACAGGGAATACAGCAATAGATGCGTTAAAAACGACTGTGCAGGAAGAATATACACATGCTGTTTTAGATAAAATCGGTACAGATCGTATGATTTTATTAACTGCACACCGACGTGAGAACCTAGGGGAACCCATGCGTAATATGTTCCGTGCCATTAAACGATTGATTGAAGAACATGATGATGTACAAGTGGTTTATCCTGTTCACATGAATCCAGCAGTTCGAGAAGTGGCGAATGAAGTCCTTGGGAGAGATCCACGCATTCATTTAATTGAACCTTTAGAAGTCCTGGATTTTCATAACTTCGCAGCACGTTCTTTCATTATATTAACCGATTCAGGTGGCGTGCAAGAAGAGGCACCGTCCCTTGGGAAACCAGTACTGGTTTTACGAGATACAACTGAGCGTCCAGAAGGAATAGATGCAGGTACATTGAAATTGGCAGGAACAGAAGAAGAAACGATTTATCGTATGGCGAAAGAATTACTAACAGATGAAGCGGCATACAGAGCGATGTCAAAAGCATCCAATCCATACGGTGACGGCGAGGCTTCCAGAAGAATCGTTGAAGCTTTAAAAGCCTACTTGAATAAATAAGTAGTGTTAAAAGATGGGCTGCCCCAGCAGTCCTTTCTTAGACTCTAAAGTTGATAATTTACAAACGGGTAAGGGGAAATGGCAAGATTTTTAGGTCAAGACATAAAAATCATTTCCGCTTTAAAACACGTAAACTCTTTGATAGTATAACAACTCTTCCTGCTGTTTCTAAATTTGTCGACAATATGACGGAAGTTGCGAGTTTGTGAAGTTTTTCACGGGAATCAATTGACATCATTTTACCCCTATTGTATGCTTACAAAGGGTATAAATGAGAGGGCTTTCATGAC
>JBFELW010000524.1:0-1718 GCA_041551995.1 Paenisporosarcina sp. | reverse complement strand
TAACTGTAAGAAGGTATTCGCAAAAGGGGATGAACGTTCTCTTGTAAAATACATTATATTGGCTAGTGTAATCATGGCATGTTCAGCTGGACTAGTTCATGTTATATTCCAATTTACAGGCAGAGGTGAAGTATTAATCAAAGGAGTCGTGGATAGTCTCCTGTTCCTTGTAGGATTTGTCATTCAGCGAGAATGGGTTTTTAAAAATAAAAAGTCATAACATGTAACGGTTTCCTTTTATGCATTGAAAACATTTAAACGGATCATAAAACGCCTAACAAGTTTGAAGTAAATTTGTTAGGCGTTTATTTTTGATATACAATACTTACCGATAGTAGGTAATAGATATTAAGTGCAATAGGCGAAATAGAGTTTATGAAAGTATGTTCTTAAACATACGAGTACTATATAAAAGGAATGGGCGTTTGTGATAAAATTAAAGTGGGATAGAGGTGCTATAGTGACAAGATTTATTGACGACGTAGTTGGAGCAATAACTAACAAGGTTAAATGTATGTTAACAAGTACTATGTATTTGATAGGCCTTATTTTTAAATTCGGTCTACCACTGTTCATTGTAGTGATGGTATTTCAGTTTTTTAGTAAGTAATAGGGGTTTTAGTTGAACAATTTTAACAACTACCCGCCCTATTACTTAGTCTGTATCTATACTCATTATCTCACTATTGGTGTTTGTACTTGATTGACCCAGTCCATAATAAAACGTTTCTGATGCGAATTCAGGTTTGATGGTAAATCCTGACGGTCAAAATAAGCATGCGCACGTGATTCAGCACTTTTTTGAATCAAGTTCCCCGTAGCTACTGACGTTTTAAAAATCAACTGAATACTAAATACCTGATGGCCGTTCGCATATTGTGCATAGCCTTCAGCACCTGAATAGACACCAAAAAAATCTAAGTTTCCAAGTGTTAACCCCGTTTCTTCTTCCGTTTCTCGTCGTGCTGTATCTTCCACTTGTTCTCCTAATTCTAAAACCCCTCCTGGAATACACCAAACATCTGCATCTGTTCGATGTTGCAGTAAAATTTGATTTCCTTTTTCAATAATCACACCACACCCAACAGTCAGTAAGGGTTCATTTCCAATCATTTCTCTCATAGTTTGTATGTAATTCACAATGATTACGTCCTTTCGGTTATCACTAAAATTTCAGACAGTTCATTAATAACGAAGTCTGAGTTCGCCTCTTTATATACCTCATTCTTTTTCCAAATCGTCATTAATCCAACATTTCTTGCAGCTTCGATATCATTTACCGGATGGTCTCCGACGTAACAAGCATCATTCGCTTTTACACCTAGGAGATTTAGTGCACGTTTAAATAATGCCGAATCTGGTTTTGCCAATCCTTCTGATTCAGAGATCAGCACTACATCAAAAAAACCTTCTATAGAAAGTGCCTTAAGACTAGCCATTTGTCCTTCATGACGTCCATTCGTTATGATCCCGAGTAGAAACTGCTGTTGTTTTAAGTCTTTCAACATGTCAATTAACCCATTGAATGGGACGCAATACGCTTGAAAATGATTCATATAATCGAGAAATAAATTCTGCTCGATTTCTTTTGATAAATTGAACTCCTTTGCAATCTCAGCATATACAATCTCTTTTCGCACATATCCATTGGCATCGAGCTCAAAGACCCTTTTCACATATCTCTCTAAGTTTATTTCAAGAGAGAACTTTTCATGTTG
>JBFELW010000523.1:0-1728 GCA_041551995.1 Paenisporosarcina sp. | reverse complement strand
GTTTCCATGTAGTGCGTAAACGGGTTTAAAGCCTCAAACTTTCCTGCTAATAAGAAAAAATTTTTTTGGGGGTTCTCAAATTGACAAAACGTAAATTTGGTTTAGCTTTATCAATGGTGTTGGCTGCTAGTACTGTTTTGGCTGCATGTGGTACGGATAAAGAAGAAGGTAAAGAAACTGGTGGCGGAGATAAGACAGAAAGTGATTTTTCTGTAGCAATGGTTACTGACATTGGCGGAGTTGACGACAAGTCATTCAACCAATCAGCTTGGAAAGGTCTTAAAGACTTCGGAAAAGAACATGGTCTTGAGAAAGGCGACGGAGGAATTGATTACTTACAATCAACTTCTGACGCAGATTATAATACGAATTTAAATAAATTAGTACGTCGTGATTTCGATGTAGTATTTGGCATCGGTTTCTTAATGGAGAAAGCTGTAACTGAAATCGCAACTCAACAACCAGAAGCGCACCTTGCTATCATTGATGCAATTGTAGATCAACCAAATGTAGCTTCAGTATTGTTTAAAGAGCATGAAGGTTCATATCTAGCAGGTGTTGCAGCAGCGTTAATGTCTAAATCGAAAAAAATCGGTTTTGTTGGCGGTATGGAAATCCCTGTAATTGAACGTTTTGAGGCAGGTTTCTTAGAAGGTGTTGCTGCAGTAGATCCAAGTATTAAAGTGGATGTTCAGTACACTGGTGCATTTGACAAAGCTGAACTTGGAAAAACAACAGCTAACCGTATGTACTCTTCAGGCGTAGATATTATTTTCCACGCTGCTGGTGGTACGGGTAATGGTGTATTCGCAGAAGCAAAAGAATTAAAAACTAAAGATCCAGATGCATATGTCTGGGTAATTGGTGTTGACTCTGACCAATATGAAGAAGGTGCGGTAGGTGATACTAACGTTACATTAACTTCTATGTTAAAACGTGTTGACACAGCTGTACAAAAACTTTCTCAACTTGCTATGGATGGAGAATTCCCAGGTGGCAAAACAACAGTTTATGGTTTAGCTGAAGAAGGCGTTGGTTTAGCTGATTCACGTGGAGCAATTCCTGATGATGTATTAGCTCAAATTGAAGAGTATGAAGCAAAAATTGCGGATGGTTCAATTACTGTTCCTGAAACTTTAGAGTAATTCACGATAAATACCCGATCATCATAAAGACTTCACATAGAGTCTTTATGATGATTTTCATTCTTTATAGATTAATAGATGAAAGGTTTTTTCTAGAAGCCTTTCCTGTATTAATTTATTTTTATTTAACAGTGGCTAAGGGAGTGAAGATATTGGAATATGTAATAGAAATGCTCGATATCCGAAAAGAGTTCGGATCGTTTGTAGCTAATGATAATATTACCCTTCAAGTAAAAAAAGGTGAGATTCATGCCCTTCTAGGGGAGAATGGTGCTGGTAAATCCACTTTAATGAATGTACTCTTCGGCCTATACCAACCTGAGGGTGGAGAAATTCGTGTTCACGGAAAGACAGTAAACATTACCGATCCGAATGTTGCCAATAAACATGGTATTGGAATGGTACATCAGCATTTCATGTTAGTTGAAGATTTCTCAGTAACAGAAAATATTATTCTAGGCAGCGAGCCGACTAAAATGGGTATGGTCAATACAAAGTCTGCTGCGAAGAAAGTACAAGAACTATCAGAACTTTATGGATTAAATGTAGACCCGTATGAAAAAATCCATGATATTTCTGTAGG
>JBFELW010000522.1:0-1738 GCA_041551995.1 Paenisporosarcina sp. | reverse complement strand
GATAGAAAGTATGACTCGATACCAGTAGGACAAGGGTTCAGGACCTTCTACAAAAACTCCATCTATCACAAACGTAGGTGTTCCCTGCATCATAATAACCCTGAGAATCAAAAAAGCTAATAAGGTCATTGGGAAATAATTTAATGCATCAACTATGGATTTAATAGGTCTCTCTAACTTCTTTAAGAAAAAGTGAATGAATAGTCCAATCCATATAGCAGGAAATACCCTTAGAAACGTAATGACTAACGCTGCAGCAATCGTATACTTCGCACCAACTATCATTAGAATAAATAAATCTCTTCCAAAACTATCTGTCCCAAGTGGGGGGAAGTTCTTAAAACTATATGGAGCTTGAAGTGGTTTTCCATTCGCGTCATACAATAGAGGTGTTGTAGGAATTCGATCATTAAAGATTAAAAAGTACAGAATACTGATTAAGAACATCCCTGTGATGATGATAAATCCTGTAAGAAACATTTTATTTGAAACTAGTTTTTTCAATATAGACACTTACCTCACCACTCCAATCTTTGGCCAGTTTTTTTTTCAATCACGGTAGTTATAATGGCATATAAAATGAAGATTGGTAGAAAGAACATAATTAATGTAAAAGCAATCACGTTTGGATCTGGAAACCGAATGATATACGTAAAAATGCCATTAATATTAAATAGTTGTTCAAAAATCACCATAGATGACAATAGATACAATACTGTTGTTTTACTGTGACTGAACATACTAGCAGTAACATTTCTCAACACATGGAAAAAAAATATAGTCGTTTTATTAAGCCCTTTGCCCCTAGCTAACTCAACGTATGACTTTTTCCATTCTTCATTTACCAAGTAAAGATTAATCCTAAAAATCATAAATGCCGGGATCAACGCCAAAGTAATGATTGGTAAAAAGTAGCTCTTATTTTGTGATGAACCCGCAACAGGAAACAATAGAGTGCCTGTTTTCTGAAAGTAGTAAATCACTGAAAATTGTATAACCATAATAATTAATAAATCTGGCAGTGCCTCTAAAAATGAGACAACTTTAGTTACAATAACATTCACTTTTTGTGGTAGCAGAATGGTTATGTATGTAATCATCAAACCTAATAAGATTGAAATGAATAGTGCACAAATGAAAATAACAAGAGAGTAAAAATAATACTCCCAGAAACTTGTGAAGATTGAATACTCAACATTAGTAGGTCCCAGAACAACTAAATTTTCGGTAAAAATTAAAGACTTTACTATGTAAATTATATTGTCTATAAACAAACTGACATTCAGTTGAATTCCTTTGGTAAATGAAAATAATCCTACAAATGCATTCAAAAGAATAATACCTATAACTACATATAGGAAGCGTAAGAAAACACTTACTATTGATGACAATTGCATCACCCCTTTTTACATTTATTTTTCTTGTGCAAAAGTATGTAATTTCTCCCCTTCTGTTTCTCTAAGGGTTTCATTATAAAAGTACAAGCCAACATCATCATCAATCCCATAACCAGTAGAAACCTTAGTTTTAGCTAAAGCAGCTAGCAAGTTGTGTTCTTCCTGCCATTTAGAGAAATGAACACTTAACACACAGTCTCTAATAAGACTTAATCCATTAAGAAATAGTTGCGTATTTTTAGGGGTATCTATTGGCGGAATTACGCAGTCCGTGGGGCTAATCAAAGCCCCTGCTGAAAATCCCGCTACCGGTACCCCTCCCTTGTGCATATTTTGAATAT
>JBFELW010000521.1:0-1740 GCA_041551995.1 Paenisporosarcina sp. | reverse complement strand
TACTACGGGGAAGAACCAGATGTCATTTTGGGGAAAGTCTCACCAGATATGGATAGTATGGAATTTAAATTAGTGAGAAAAATGCTCGAACTAGATAAACCTTATATCGGTGTTTGTAGAGGGTTACACATGTTAAACGTTGTAGCGGGTGGTTCCCTCTACCAATCCATTCATACACAACGAGAAGAAAAGAGTATCTTGCATAAGCAAATTGCCAAACGTACACATCGATCTCATCATGTTAAAGTGGAAGAAGACAGCCGCATGTATGAGATGTTACAAGAAAGCGAATTCAAGGTAAACTCTTTCCATCATCAAGGCGTTAATAAAGTGAAAGAACCTCTACGCATTGTTGCCAAAGCAAGTGATGGCATAATCGAAGGAGTCGAGAGCACAGAGCATAGCTTCGTATTTGGCTTCCAATGGCACCCTGAAGAATTCGCAATAGATGGAGACGAGCCATCAAAAAGAATATTCGAAGCATACATTGCTGCTGCAATAAAGAGAAAAAAAGATGGCCAATCAAATAGTTAACATGAAAAAGCTTCTGGTTATTCAATTAACCAGAAGCTTTTTTTATATCGGGAATAAATAGACTCGTGAGCACCTCGATCATTTAAAAGCACGAACCCAAACGAGTCATGTGCCGCCGCAAATGACACCACTCCAGCACGTCGAAATTGTGTATAAAACGTGAATACTTGAATTAAGAGTGCGAATCCTTGAATTACCCTCATGAATCCTCGAATTAACACAGTGAATCCTAGAATTCCACCCGACTCCACCCACGAAATGGAGATTTCCCAATCTAATGGCGACTCCATAAAGAACCACTAAAAAAGGCTTCTGGCATATAGCCAGAAGCCTTATCTCGTGCTATTTCACATGTAGGTTAGAGGTGTAAAAGTAGTCGTTAATGATATCTACGTCCGAATGAGGTACGTACTCCCCTTGAACGATTTGCGAGCCATTTATACATCCGCTTGTCAGGAGTATAATGTCTCCAGGGTTGCTAGCCTCGAGTGCTTTTAAAACAGCTTCGCGACGGGAAGGTGCAGTGAGAACTTCCTGTAAGTATGGGTAAGTAAATCCTGTTAAGACCGCATCGATCACTTTCCAGGGATCATGATAGCCAGGGTGATCGACAGATACCACGAGTACTTCAGCTTTTCCTTCTGCGGTTTTCGCCATTTTAGGCATTTTAGAAAAGTCGCGTATCCCGATACCGGTTATTAATGTAATTAAGCGATTGTGAGGTAATTTTCTCACAGCATCCATAATGGCATCTAATGCAACAGGTGTGTGTGCGTAATCCAAAACAATTTTTCGTTCATCAGGTCCTGGAATGACTTGAAATCTGCCTTCTACCTGTGTCATATAAGGGACAGCAATTAAGATGTCATGAAGAGAAACGTCTACAAGTAAGGCTGCTCCAATGGCAGCAACTAAATTGCCAACATTATAGTCACCATAAATGGGCACATGCACACGGTTTAGTTCCCCATGCACGATTAAGTCAAAAGTGATTCCATTAACATCATGTTCAATGTTTGTCCAAATCAAATCTGCTTGACTGTCAGGATTCGTTGAATAGGTAAGGTATTCATTTTCTACAGAATTTAATATATCTTGTCCCATTCCTACATCATCAAGGTTGATAACACTTGCTTTCGCTTGTGTAAATAACCGAAGCTTACATGCTTTGTAATGCTCAAATGTTTTGTGGTATTCCAAATGTTC
>JBFELW010000520.1:0-1746 GCA_041551995.1 Paenisporosarcina sp. | reverse complement strand
GGCTCACTTACTTTAAAATTGTGGCAATTCCTTCTGTATTTATGTCTTTAATGTTTGTACTCAGTGCAATCTTAAGAGGGGCAGGTGACACGCGTGCCCCAATGAAAGCCAGTATTTTAATTAATATAGTTAATGGTGTATTGGACTATCTGTTAATTTTTGGATTCTGGATCATTCCTGAACTTGGAATAACGGGAGCTGCACTAGCCACTGTGATATCAAGAGTTATTGGAAGCCTCGCTTTATTTTATTATATAAAACGATCTCCTATCCTTTCGTTCAGGTCAGATTATTGGAGACCCGATAGACAGCATATGATGGAATTAGTCACTCTTGGAGGGCCTGCTGCTGGTGAAAGGTTAGTCATGAGGCTGGGACAAATTGTTTATTTTGGATTCGTCGTCGCACTTGGGACCAATATTTTTGCTGCTCACCAAATCGCCGGAAATGTAGAGGTTTTTTCCTATATGATTGGCTACGGTTTTGCGACGGCAGCCACCATTCTTGTTGGTCAGCAAATCGGAGCAGGAAACATAGCTGAGGCAAAGAAATATGCATCACTTTGTTCTTGGATCGGTATCGTTTTGATGACCATTTTAGGCGTATTCCTATTTATTTTAGGGGACTGGGCAGGCAGTGTATTCACGGATGATCCTGAGGTAATTAAAAATATCGGAACTTCTTTAAAAGTATCTGGAGTTTTTCAGCCATTTCTAGCTTTGCTACTTATTCTAACTGGTGCATTTCAGGGGGCAAATAATACGAAGTTTCCCATGTATCTGACGGCTGTAGGTATGTGGGGAATCCGCACCCTGCTTGTCTATGTATTAGGAATTCAGCTTGGTTGGGGGCTTCTTGGTGTATGGATAGCAATAGGAATTGATATCGCTTTTAGAGCAGTAATCTTAATGATACAATTCACCCGTGGGAAATGGATTTCTGTTAAAAAAGATGCAGAAGATGAATCTGATCCACAAACGACTAAAGAAACAATGTCCGGTTCTGTAAATAACTATTAGATTTAAATGAATCTTAGAAAAAGCTGTCATGCTCAAGTCTCGAGCGTGACAGCTTTTTCACTTATAAGTAATAGCTCCCAATTGAGAGAAGTTTTTTAAACGTCTAAGCTTTCTTTTATTAGACACCATTAGCTAACTCATCGATTTCCTTCCCGAATATCAAAATCATCAATAGTTAAATGAAAAAAGTCAGGGAGCTGCTCAACCATTTCTTTTGATAAAGACAATTTTCCCGAACTGGAAACACCGTTTAATACAATAATCAAACACCTCACCTTATTTTATGGAACAAAAATAAATTGAAAAATGAAACTTTTCTACAACAGTATCGTAAATAATAGTAACCACTAAAGATTAGAGGAAATGGGAGTGTCTGGTATGGTGATGGAGCAAATTTATTTTTATGCATTGCTAATCATGGGTGCAGTAACGATTCTGTATGTGTTCTTTGGTGATATTGCTGAGGGTATTGGGGAAGGGGTTCCATTTTTAAATCCTACGGTCATGATGGCATTCGTTACTTTTGTTTCTGCTTCCGGTTACATACTCGAAGCCGCTACACCCTGGAACAGCTGGATTGTTTTAATTACTAGTATTGCTATCGGTGCTATTTTAGACATTTTACTCTACTTTTTTTTCTTAGTGCCAATGGCATCAGCTGAGGTTTCAACCGCGTATACTGATGAGTCTTTAGCGGGAGAGATAGGGAAAGTGATTACCCCCATTC
>JBFELW010000519.1:0-1751 GCA_041551995.1 Paenisporosarcina sp. | reverse complement strand
CTAGCACCATTTTCCGAAGGATGCCTGTTCGCCATCCAAGTGCTAGAAATATGCTGTATTCTTTCTTACGTGTTAAATAAGAAACATAGGTAGTTGCAAAAACATACATCATACCAATCAATAGGATGGTAACCAGAATACTCGTATACCCTAATGATGTTTCTCTTAAAATGGTGATAGCCGCTCCTATATGAATCCAAGGTTGTTCAATCCACCCAAGCGTTTGGTCGTGTTCAACCACTTTGGTGATGGTTGGTTGAGGTGATGATCCTCTTGTAATGATGACTTGAAGTCCTGTCGCACGTTCAATATCGTTTTTGACTTGTTCCATTTTTTCTTGCGCTGCATTTCCAATATTATCAATGCCTTTAACTTTAATGCGAATGGAGGATATGCTATTCCCTCCCGTAATCGTTTCAGCTGCCTTCACCGTAGTTAATATATTAGGTGGATTTGTAAGTAAGCCTGTTGGTACACCGGATCCTTTCATCATCCTTGAAGGATTTAACGGTTCATTGTCTGGTCCAAGAACGATTCCCGCCTGTGCAGGACGATATGTCTCTAGTGGTAGTTCAGTTAAAGGGTCTTTATTAATTTGTAATTTATCAGAAGAGAAACTACCAACAATATTCAATCTCAATACTGGTAAGAGAGGTACACCCTCTTCAGTTAATTCATGCTCTAATAATTCTGCTTCTCTGAACCCTGAATTAGGTAAAATATCTTTAAAAATGTCAATCATTTCGACAGGCTTGCTTGCCACTACGTAACTATTTGACCATCTCTCTGGAAAAGGGCTTTCAGATTTCTGATAATCAAGAATGTTGGATTTAAAAAGTAATTGAGTTCCATGTACTGATAAAGAAGGATTGGCACCCGGATTAGCCAAAGCTTTAAAAATCATGTTTTCCAGTTCTTCACCGGTTAACTCAAAACTTTCTACTTTTTCTGTCTCCACCTCATTTAAATAGGCCCGTCCATTTCCTTTTTTAATTAACTCGGCAGCTTGTTCCTTTTCAGTGTCAGTATTAACAGGGATGGCTAATTTTTCTTGTGAAACCTGAAACAGGCTATTAGAAAAGCTCTTATTATTTATTAAAACAGGTATTTCAAATAAACGGTCTATTGCTTCATCGTAAATAGCATCTTCCTCTGGTTCTAAATAACGGCTCGTATCGGCTAGGTCAACTGCCTCATCTAGTCCTACAAGCTTTGCTTCTTCCTCCGGGTCAATACCCACGATTAATTGGTATTGTCTCAAGGATATATCACCTGTATCACTAAACGCTACACCCCCTCTACCATTATGAGAATCTTGCAAAATCGTACTAGAAGAGGTATATAAGGCTAGGTCCTGTATTGTTTTTCGGGATAAACCATCATTATAAGTTTCTATGATTCTATACTTATAAATATCATTGTCGGTTGTTTTAAATTTCCCCTTCATACTTATCCCAAATGTGGTATAGCCCAAAACTGAAATAGGTGCTGCTACATCTACATCTTTCATAGATTTGATTTTTTCATATTGTTTGTAGCTGATGCCTCCATTAATTCCATTTAAATAGTTTGGTTCCATTAGGTTATCATCATTAAAAATGGTATCTGGTGGGGTAACAACAAGGTCATAAGCGCTTTCCCACTTCTTTTGCAGTTGATTATTAACCGTTCCTTTTGTTGTTTCCGTTAAGCTAAACAGATAAATGAGCACACTGCTTATCAAAATTACCCCTATAATTGAAAGGATTAGT
>JBFELW010000518.1:0-1756 GCA_041551995.1 Paenisporosarcina sp. | reverse complement strand
TTGACCCTCAAGCATTCCCCATGCAGCACCACGATTACGATGCGACAATAAGGCAAATGTTGGATCAGCCAATATAATTCGTTCACCAATCTCCATATTTTTTACAACCAACCATTTTGTCCACTGATCGATTGCTACAATGACAATTGCTACTAAATAATAAATGTACACGCATGTTCCTCCGTTATAAAAGTATCTTAGCTAGTTTACCACATAAATTATACAGACAGAAAGAGCTGCCCCAAAGGACAGCTCTTTAATTTAAGACTCATAAACATTTTACTATTGACTAATCCTTAAAGATTAGGCTGATATGCTCTCTTTACCTGGATGAGTTTGAAAGTCTGCTCCAGCCTAACAGAATGTTGTCTTGGAAGTGGTTGTAGCACATTACAATTAAACGTAATACTGTTCAACAACGTCAGAACATCGAGGACATAACGTCGGATGCTTGTCATTTTCACCAACTTTAGACGAGATCGTCCAGCATCGTTCACATTTTTCACCTTCTGCTTTTGTCACAGTTACAGCTGCAACATCTAAAGCTAGTGCTTCTGCAGGGGCCTCTTCTTTCAAGCCGGCTAGACTAAAGTCAGAAACAATAAAGAATTGCGCAAAATCAATCTTGTTCGTATCGAATGCTTCTAGTAACTCTTTTTTTACATAGACAGTCACTTTTGCTTCAAGTGATTTACCAATTACTTTTGCATTTCTCGCTTCTTCTAACGCTTTTAACACATCATCACGAACAAGCATTAACTGCTGGTACTTCGTTCGTAAATCAGCAAACGAAGATTGGGTAACCGCTTCAGGGAAATCGGTTAATTGAACACTTTCTTCTTTTTCATACGCCATAAATTCCCATAGCTCATCGGTTGTATGAGGAATAATCGGTGTAGTTAATTTCAAAAGCGCCACTAATGTATCATACATCACAGTTTGCATGGCACGGCGATGTGTATGATTAGTTCCTTCAATGTATACAACATCTTTTGCAATATCCAAATAAAATGAACTTAAATCAGATGCAACAAAGTTATTTACAAGGTGATATACACTCGCGAAATCATATTTTTCATAGGCTTTACGAACTGAAGTAATCAACTCTTGAAGCTTCATATACATGTATTGATCTACTTCACGAAGCTCTTCGAATGCCAATCGATCTGTTCCAGGATTAAAGTCAGAAACATTTCCATGTAGGAATCGGAAGGTGTTGCGGATTTTACGGTAGACTTCTGACACTTGTTTGAAATTACTATCTGATACACGTACGTCTGACGTATAGTCCACTGAAGCAACCCATAGACGAAGAATATCGGCACCTAATTGATTCATCACTTTAGAAGGAACGATTACATTTCCTAGAGACTTACTCATTTTGCGTCCTTTATCATCAAGTGTAAATCCATGGCTTAGCAACCCTTTGTATGGAGCATGACCATTAATAGCGACGCTAGTTGTTAACGAAGAGTTAAACCATCCTCGATACTGATCTGACCCTTCTAAGTAAAGGTCAGCTGGGTATACTAAATCTTCGCGTTCATCTAGGACAGCTTGGTGAGATGATCCTGAATCAAACCATACATCCATAATATCTGTTTCTTTTACAAACAAACCATTAGGGCTACCTGGATGAGTAAAGCCTTCAGGTAATAACTCTTTTGCTTCTTTTTCAAACCAAATGGTTGAACCATTTTCACGGAATAATTTTGAAACATGAGCAATTGTCTCATCTGTTAAAATGGGTTCACCA
>JBFELW010000517.1:0-1762 GCA_041551995.1 Paenisporosarcina sp. | reverse complement strand
GCATCTAATCCACCATTCATTTGTAAGATACCAAGACCCAATGATGTTGCAATTCCCATAACTGTTGCAATGACTGCGAATGAGTCAATGGCTGTTTTAACGGTACGATTAGATCCCGTTACAGACTCCAAAGCTGTCGAAACAAGCCCATTCTGTTTTTTACGAAATTGTAAAAAGCCAATTACCAAGCCAACAATAGCGAAAACCGACCATTGACTAACTCCCCAGTGGAAGAATGAATAACCCATTGCGACGCGAGCCGCTTGTTCAGATTGCGCTTCTACCGTAGAGACTGGTGAAGTGAAGAAATGACTCATTGGCTCAGCTACTCCCCAGAATACTAATCCCGCTCCGAACCCTGCAGAAAATAACATCGCAATCCATGTGAAAAATGGAAACTCCGGACGTTCATCATCTCCTCCAAGACGGATAGCTCCGTACCTGCTAATTGCTAAACCAAACAAAAATACAATGATAATAAATACCGCTAATAAATAAAACCATCCAAAATTAACGGTTGTAAAACTAAACAGTGAACCTGCGACATCCCCAAATTGTTTTGGAATAGTTGCACCTAAAATAACAAGCACAAATATCACTGCAGCTGAAATTGTAAATACTGGATTTTTCCAAATATCCTTATTCAGCGAAATCCCCTCCTTTTTCAGTTCGTACTAGTATAACAAACGAAATCTAAACAACCCTGTGATGAGCTTCTATTGGGGACGATAACTATTTATACTATTATTACCTGTACAAGTCTTTATAAACTGATGAGGAAATACATTTATAGTCCCTACTTTTTCAGCTTAGGATTGGGTTTGATAAAAAAACTCTTGTATACAACTTGATTTTAAGTATGCTATGATTACAAAAATTAAAGGCAATGAAGAGAAAAGTAAGTATATCAAATTCTTTAACAGAGAGCCCCGGAAGCTGAAAAAGGGTAAGAGGATGATTTACTGAAACAAGACTCTGAGCTTCACATGGGACCTTCAAGGAATCAGCTAACTTTTGCTTTATTATGCATTTGTTCCACTGAACTGAGGGAGATTGTGTGACGGGACGCTCACGTTATTGAGCTACAGTATAAGCATGAACTTCATGCCGTACTTTAAAGGTGCTGATGGTGACATCAACACAAACTGGGGTGGTACCACGACATGTTAATCTCGTCCCCAAGACAAACGTCTTGGAGGTGGGATTTTTTTATTTGTTCAAATAAAACATGTCGGAGGGATATCAGATGAACGAACTAAAATGGAAGTATCCTATGCTTTACTTAAGTTCAGTTGGGATTGCCAATACGGGACAATGGATTTACTTATTAGCTATAAATTTAATGGTACTAGAAAAGACAGGGTCACCTATGGCTGTGGCTGCACTCTATATGATTAAACCCTTTGCTCATATGGTGGTTGGATTTTGGGCAGGTAGTTTAATTGATCGTGTTTCAACTAAGAAATTGATGATTCATTTAGATATTGTACGAGCGTTATTAATTGTGCTAATTCCGTTTCTAGATTCAATTTGGGTTATTTATATACTTGTTTTATTCATTCAAATGGCAGGTGCTATGTTTGATCCTGCATCATTTAAATACATGACACTGTTGCTACCAGAACCTAGTCGAAAAAGATTTAATGCTTTACTTAGTTTTGTTCATTCAGGTGCTTTTGTGCTCGGACCGGCTCTTGCGGGCGTTTTATTTATAGTAGGTTCTCTTGAGACGGCATTATTTGTGAATGTTGGTACGTTTATG
>JBFELW010000516.1:0-1778 GCA_041551995.1 Paenisporosarcina sp. | reverse complement strand
TAAAAACGGTCTGCTCTTCTTGTATAGTTTGTGTCCAACGATGAGTTTGTCTGATTCCCCTAATATCATATAACTGCCAATCTTTCGTTTGGACGTCTTGAAGAAGGAATTGTGGTTTTTTGCGCCCATTCCACTCATTAACTTGCAAATCACCTATGAAAGATACACGAACACCAGGCGTAAGTTCATCGAATAAGTTTCCTTGACCAAAACCAACAGCATCAAGTTTTACAGGTCCATCTTCAAATTCTAGTTTAATATGATTTTGGTTGGCTCCAATTTTTCGCATAGAAGCCACATTTACATGCTCTACACAATATACAGGTTTAGGGAATCCCATTCCGAAAGGACCTAAATCTTTCAAGGACTCGATCGACCCTAATTCGATTTCATCTAATTTGATCGTTAAATCGATATTTTGCATCGGGATTAAATCCTCTTCAGTTAAGGTGCTCCTTGCTTGCTCGTTTAATCGCTCTCTTAATGTGTCTACATCATCCAGTGATAACGTCATACCTGCAGCCATTGGATGTCCACCAAAATGAGGCAGGATATCCCGGTTCTTAGCTAATTCATTGAACAAATGAAAACCTTCAATACTTCTAGCAGAACCTTTGGCAATGCCTTTTTCCTTATCTATACCTAGAACAATAGTTGGTCGGTAAAATTTTTCTGCTAATTTAGACGCAACTATCCCTACAACACCTGGGTTCCATCCTTCTTTAGCAACGACGATAACATGTGGATGGTTTCCCACTGCACCTGATTGAACAAGTTCCATGGCTTCTTCTGTTATCTTGCTCACTACGGATTGACGTTCTTTATTATGGGTGTCAAGAAGTTTTGCAAGAGTGGAGGCCTCGCCTGGATCTTCAGTCAGGAACAAATCTACACCAGGACTCGCATCACCCATTCGTCCTAGCGCATTGATTCTTGGACCAAATAAAAATCCGATGGTTTCCTCATCAATTAGATTTTGTTCTGTTCCAGCGATCTGACAAAGTGCATGAATAGCTGGTCTTTGAGATTTCCGTAAATGTTTTAGACCTTCTTTTACAAAAAAACGATTTTCATTATGAAGAGGTACAAGGTCGGCAACAGTTCCGATCGCAACGAGTTCCAGCAATTCCTTTGGAGCATAGCCAAGTAAGGCGTGAGCTACTTTAAAAGCAACCCCTACTCCTGCAAGCTCCCCGAATGGATACTGTCCCTTAGGATGTCTTGGATGGATAATGGCATCTGCTGGCGGAAGGATATCTGAAGCTTCATGATGGTCTGTAACAATAACATCCATTCCAAGCTCTTTAGCTAATTTAATCTCATCGACACCTGATATTCCATTATCGACAGTGATGATTAAATTGATTCCATTTTCATGAGCCTCTTTAAATAGGCGTGCACTTGGGCCGTAACCATCAATAAAGCGATTTGGAATAGTAAATGTAACATTGGCACCTAATTGTTGTAAAACACTCACCATAACGCTCGTACTCGTTACTCCATCTGCATCATAATCTCCATAAACAAGAATTAACTCCTCATTTTCTATGGCCGTTCTTATTCTTTTCACTGCAATATCCATATCAAAAAGTAAAAATGGATCATGCACATTCGTATCATTCATTTGTATGAATGCTCGTGTTTCATCTATATTTGAAAAGCCACGAGACGCTAGTAATCTCGCAGATACTATTGGTAACTGTAATTCAGATTGAAGCAATTCTACGATTGTTAAATCTGGACGTTTAATTCGCCATCTTTTCTTAGACTCTAACATT
>JBFELW010000515.1:0-1795 GCA_041551995.1 Paenisporosarcina sp. | reverse complement strand
GCGCCCCGCACCTATTTTAAATGTAACATGGACAAATGCATCATCAACTGTACCATCTGCAACGCAGTAATCATGAAGTTCAATTGCTCTAGACCTAATTCCTCCAATAGGGAAAACAGGTGATCTAGCAATAAGAACATTGTTCAAAGATTGTAGTAACTGTGAGATATCCGTTTCTTCTTTTAAGTTATCCGTATATTCAACGATGATATGAGGCATTTAATGGCTCCTTTGGAATAGGTCATCCCCGACAATGGTATTAACTAATCGACCGATCCCTTCAATCTCAGTTATGACTTCATCACCAATTTTCACATCCACAAGTCCTTTTGGTGTACCTGTTAAAATAATATCGCCTTTACTTAACGTCATAAATTCACTCAAGTATTCAATTAAGAATGGAATATCAAAGATCATATCTTTTGTTGAACCTTCTTGCGTTAATTCCCCATTTACGTATGTACGTAGAGGTAAATTCATTGGATCTGCTATATCCTGTGCATCAACAAGCCATGGTCCGATGGGTGTACAAGTATCTCGATTCTTTACTCTTAGATTTGGACGATAATAGTTTTCTAGATAATCACGTATAGCATAGTCATTGGCTACGGTATAACCAGCGACGTACTCATAAGCATCCTCTTTTTTTACATGTCTGGCGGTTTTTCCGATGACAACACCTAATTCACATTCATAATGCATATATGTGGCATCAGCTGGTCGTCTTGATTGAGAACGATGACCAACAAATGTATTAGCTCCTTTTAAGAACAGGAGTGGTTCAGTCGGCGCTTTAAATTCAAGTTCACTTGCGTGGTCTGCATAGTTTAGTCCTAACGCAAAAACAGTGCGTGGCTGCACAGGTGGTAACCAAACTACTTCATTTTCAGTGACCATTCTACCATCTGACAATTGAATCCTACCATCATTCAACTCAACTGCTTCATGAATAGCACCTGCATAGGAAACTCTAGCTCGCTTCATCGTACTTCACCTCCAATAGTCAGTTCTTTTTCAGGAACGACTATATTTTCCAGGAATCCGATTTGGTCAACTTCAATTCGAATATTGTCTCCAGCTTTTACGAGTGGTGGATTTTCTGGGACACCCACTAAAAGAACGTCCCCTGCAAATAAAGTCATAAATTCCGTTACCTCAGTAATCAGTTGACTGACAGAACGAATGAGATTAGATGTCGTATTCTCTTGAACTAGTTCATCATTTACATAGACTCTTACACCCAGGTTATCCGGATTTTTCACCGCTTTTTCTTCGATAACCCAAGGCCCGATTGGACAAAAACCATCTCTTGCGCGGTACTGGACTGCGGGTCTAAATACACTTTGATGCGGAACCGTCATGTCATTCACTATGGTATAGCCAGCTATAAAATCTTTGGCTAGGTCAACACTTACATTTGTTGCAGTTTTCCCAATAACAATCCCAATGGTTGCCCCTACTTCTAAGTGTTCAATGCCTGTTGGAAGTGGGATTTCAGCACCATAACCACTAATTGTGTTTACAGGTTTTATGTACAGAATAGGTGCTTTCGGCGGCTCTTTGTACGGCGACTCATTCACTGAATCTCCTAACGCAGCAAGCGCACCCTTATAATTTAAAAGCGTTCCATAAACGGAGCCTGAAACAGGAGCATCCCATTTCACTTGTGAAGGATGTATCGTTGAATCATTTATATGAATCAACGACTGACTAATATCTACTGAGCCCTCAGTAGGGAGTTGACCTTGAAGCTTGAATTTTGCTTTATTCACCCTAATCTCCCCCAATCATAGAT
>JBFELW010000514.1:0-1813 GCA_041551995.1 Paenisporosarcina sp. | reverse complement strand
ACTAGAAGAGGATCAATTATCGAGACGATAAATGATCCGACGTATATTAATTCTCTCATTGATTGGGGAGTGAAGAATGGCCAAAATGAGTGCTTTTTCACATTCTTTTTATGGGATGATTTGAAACCGCATATTACGGATGCTTTAAAAAAACGTGGAGTTCAAGTGACTCTCGGCGGTCATAGTTTAAGATACTTATTGCGTGGTTTAATACCTGTACAAAATGAAACTAATTCTCACCCTGTGAAAAACCTTACATTCTTTTCGGAGAATTCTCCCATACAAGAACAAGTAATTGAACGAATCGTATCTATTTGTCAGGAAAATGAAGTAGTGACGAGAATTTCTTTGTGGCCAGAAGATATCGGAGTTGATCGGAAAACTTCTGTTGAATTTCTACAGAATTATATTCGTTTTACCGAGAAATTGAGAGAAGCATTTGTGAAGCAAAAGATGGCTATTGAAGTAGAGTATATCGTCTACAATGCAGGGTTGGCTTGGAATATGCTTGAACGAGATGGCACAAAAGCTTCAAGTCAAGTGGATGGACTCTATGCATACTGGGGAAGAGATTATTCAACTGGCATTCATAGCGAAGAACCAAATCAACAGCGTGCATACAGCGCATTACAAGATTGGCACAGCGGAATTGCAGAGAAAGGTAGAACGCTCACTGTCTTAGAATATTATAGTGATCATTTTATGTTAAGTGAACTGTTCCCACCGCTTATGAACAGAATTGAACAAGATTTGAAAGAGTATAAACAACTCGGCGTCACTGGCGTCTTGAATTTAATCGTTCCTATCCACAAGAAACTGAGTGATTCTGATCAAAAGTCGACTTATCCGTGGAAATGGATTCATCACATGAATAACTATGTTTACTTAAGGTTCGCTTGGGGTGAGAGCTTCGAAATAATAATGGAAGAATACTTGAATTTGTTTGGTCAAGAGAGGGAATCGGCTCATCAAATACTTTGCACCTTGGAAAAACTTATTTCGACACACACGAAATGGAATGTTCCTCTTTTTCCAGCGAGAGTCGTGGATCCCGAAAAGGTAAAAGAAACTAATGATATAGCAGAGATTGTAGAAGATTTACGTCAAATACAAGACTATGTATCGAGCTTGGATTTGACGCAAATAGAATCTCTATTACCTCTCCATCATCAAGACCAATTTATTTCATTAACACCTAACGAAATGATGTTGGTGTACGTCTATTATGTAAAAGCATTCGCTGAAATCTATTTTGCAGAATGGAAGTTGAAGCTTCACTGACCACATGAATAGAAGGATGGAGGTCTTTCAATGGATTATAGTCAGCTCCACTATTATGTCCAATCATTAAAGTTGGAACAACCATCTTCGATTGTAAAGGACGTTATTATTTATGGGGGTACACCAGCAGGGATAACAGCAGCCATACAAGTGAAAAAGTCAGGATTTTCAGTTGCCATTGTTGAATTTAGTCGACAAATTGGCGGGATGACAACTAGTGGTTTAGGTGCGACAGACCTCGGTGCAGAGGATGCAATTGGAGGTTTGTCGAGAACATTTTATCAGAAAATTGCTGCTTACTACGGAAAAGAAAAGCAATGGTCATTTGAACCTAAAGCTGCTCTGTATGTGTTTAATCAATGGATTAAACAATACGACATTTCTGTATATGTGAATCAACATCTAGAAGAAGTCGTGAAAGTGGATCAACAGATAACGGAGCTTGTTATGGAGGATGGTACTCGATATAAAGGAAACGTGTTTATTGATTGTAGCTACGAAGGAGATGTTTTGGCACGTGCAGGCATTTCTT
>JBFELW010000513.1:0-1814 GCA_041551995.1 Paenisporosarcina sp. | reverse complement strand
GCGGTTGCACGAGGACCAGCAATTGCTACAATCCACTGATGGTGTTTCGGAGCATGTCTAAGATTTCTAATAACAATTTCACCCCCATAGGGCATGATGACACATTTTTTTACTTTTAAGCCTGTCCATTTCGCAGCAAGTAAATGTCCTGCTTCATGAAAAAGCAAGGAACTAAAAATAATAGAGTAGTAAGCAAATTGTCCCGTCCCGATAAAATATAAAATAAAGGGAATCATGATTGGGTGAAGTTGAAATTGACGAAAACTACTTAATGACATCCGTAATCCAATCTGTTAAATCCGATGGCTCTAAATATTGCCCATTTCTTTCCACACGAAAGTACATTGAACCTGGTTGCATTTCTGCTATAAGGTCATTTGAAGAAACTGCTGTATACGGTAAATGTGAAAAATTCTCCACAAAACCATAAGTAACAGTATCACCACTCTCATATAACACAGTAATTGTCTTTCCTGTATGACGGGTGTGACCTGTATAGAGAATGAGACCATCTTCTCTTGCGACTACTTGAACTGGTGACGTATAGGCCACCAAGACACCATTTTCATACGGCTGCATGGATTCATACGTTTTCATTGAAGGATGGATGGATGCAGAAACAGGAATGACTTCTTCCAAAACTTCCTCATCCATTAACGACATCACAAATGAACGAACAATGTGTATATCCTTTCCTTCATCAAAAAGGGAACGAATCTGTGAAATACCTCCATCACGTTCTTCAATTTGTACAATCCCAATGATGCCCACTGTTAATATGCAAGCTACTAGCCACTTCTGATGCCATCTCATCGCTCACCCCTCCTTTTTATGCAATATATGCATCACTAGAGAAGGTGATGAATAAAATTAGGACATGTTATAGATTCCTTTTTCGAATGGTCACAACTTTACACTGAAATTCTCTAGTTTTCTTCACTTTCTTTTCTAAGAAAATATCAAAGTTAATCTATTTAATAGATTGCAACCATTCAACTCATCATAAAAAAACCCCACAATTAATATTGTGGGGGAAGTACACTTAATTTGTGAATATAGCTTTAATTTTAGAGAAGACACCTTTACGTTCTTGTTCCATTGACATGAGTGGCACGGATTCACCTAGTATACGTCTTGCTATATTGCGGTAACCCAACGCAGCACGGTTAGTAGGATCCATTACGATAGGTTCACCTCTATTAGATGAAGTAATGACACTCTCATCGTCCATGATAATTCCAAGTAGATCGATGGATAAGTGAGCCGTTATTTCATTTACATCCAAAGCATCTCCAGCTTTCATCAAATGTTGACGTATGCGGTTAATGATAAGTTTTGGAGGTGCAATGTCTTCTTTTTCGAGAAGCCCAATAATACGGTCAGCATCACGAACAGCTGAGATTTCTGGTGTAGTTACAACAATTGCACGATCTGCACCAGCCACAGCATTTTTGTATCCTTGTTCTATTCCTGCTGGACAGTCAATTACCACATAATCATAATCACGTTTTAATTCCGTCACAAGTTCCTTCATTTGTTCAGGATTAATCGCATTTTTATCAGTAGTTTGAGCTGCTGGCAATAAAAACAATTTGTCATCGAAACGCTTGTCTTTAACAAGTGCTTGATGAACTTTACATCGCCCTTCAATCACATCTACTAAATCATAAATAATACGGTTTTCAAGCCCCAACACCACATCTAAGTTACGCAATCCGATATCTGTATCGATTAAACATACTTTTTTTCCTTGAAGAGCTAATGCAGTTCCGAGATTTGCGGTGGTCGTCGTTTTACCGACGCCCCCCTTCCCT
>JBFELW010000512.1:0-1816 GCA_041551995.1 Paenisporosarcina sp. | reverse complement strand
TATTAGGAACAAGACAAGTACTAGAGCCAAAAATAATAGGAGACTCTTTAGGTGTCTCAGCTTCTGTTATGCTAGCTGCACTAATTATAAGTATCAACCTCTTGGGATTTGTAGGTCTATTGATATCCCCAATTATTATCATTTTGATTAAAGCTTTAGCGGAACAGGGTTATCTAAAAGCATGGTTTGACTTGAAGCCAGCTGAGAAAATAGAAGTCCATACGAAATAGACTCTTAAGGTTTCAATTTCAGGCAAGGTGGCGGCTGAAATTGCATCTTCAGCCGCCTGTTTTATATGAAGCAAGTGTCTATTCTTTCATCCACCCAAAACTAAAATACTACGTGAATATTTGAAGGGTTGCGACGGATGCAAACCAGCATGAACTTCGCTCGCCTCTTTCAATCTTTAGGCAATGGTGCAGCGGTTTGACATCCAGAGCAACCCAGAAACCATTGAATTATGTACTTACTCAAAGTTTCGACTCTGGAAAAGCACTTCCACCCTAGTTCCTACATTCACTTCCCTTGAGCTGTTTATAGAACTTTGTTGGATTGCCAACCTATTTCGAAGATTGGTAAACACTCTTTTAATCAAAAAGGTTAGCAAAACGCACATTTAAAATTGCTAATCGCATGATTCTAAAGTTACAGTTATTTCATCGTTTTATGGTTGATTCACAATACGTGCGTTACACGCGAACGGAGGCAATTAAACCATGGAGAAAGTAATGTATGAGGGCAAAGAACATCTGATTGTGGCGGATTACGGTAACGGTCAAATCGAAATACGTGAAGTAAATTGCCGTAGGGAAATTTTAGTTTCTATAGACAAAATTCATCCAGTACCCGAGAAGGAAACGGACAGTAATTCACACGCTTCACTCCCATTGAAACAAAAAAAGAATTCATTTTGGATAACCAAATGAATTCTTTTTTAACTTGTGGAATTAGACTAATAAGTCGTCATTTCAGACTAAATAATCATTTAATGCGTGTTGTAAAGTACCATATGTCTTTGTGTCTTTTCCGAATGAGAGTCCTAATTGGATCATTTTCCTTACCACATCTGCGCGTAACCCTGTAATCACGGTGTGGCATCCCATCATAGAAGTACCGTTAATGGTTTTCATTAAATGATCAATCACTTCAATTTCCATATCTGCGATTCCCGATAAGTCCATAATCAATGTTTCGATACCTAATCTTCCAATCTCCGCTAACACTTTTTCCTCAAGGATACCAGTTCTAATAGAATCGATCGTTCCAATCAAAGGTAAAATACAAATGGATGTGTTAATTGGAATTATTGGTACCGATAGATTTTCAACCAATTCTCTTTGAGCTTTTAACAAAGAATCCTTGTATGTTGAATAATTAATAAAGAAAGTATGAACAAAATGGTCCATTTGATTATTTATTTGTATCTCCATTATAAAGAATTCATCACAGGAATCATTTTTTGATAACTTATTGAATTCCTGAATGAAATTCCACAAGGTTCTTCGAATGGCTTGAACCCATTCTAATTTAAAAGACAATGTTAAAGAATGTGATGCCCAGGCAATCCCTTGTTGATTCGCAAATGCTTGAAGTTCTTGTTCTTTATTTTCCATAATATATGAAACCAGCTTATGGGCATTGTTGATGAGGTCAATATCGCCAACTTCTAAGATATCCTGAATTTTATCTTTTACATTCACCGCTTGATCTAATAAGCTGCTCTCGAACTTCTGTTTATTTTCTTCTATATACCTTTTAAGTTCAGCATCTATTAACATTGCTTCCATTCAATATCCCCCTAGTTTAGATGTATCAT
>JBFELW010000511.1:0-1819 GCA_041551995.1 Paenisporosarcina sp. | reverse complement strand
CCAATATGATCAAATTAAAGCTGACAAAGGTGCAGAAGCTGCAGACAAAGCACAAGCAGATGCATTAGCTTCTGGTAAAATTTTAGTGAAAGATTCAATCGCTGATATCTTCTTACAACAAATTTTAACTCGTCCAAGCGAATTTGATGTAGTAGCAACAATGAATTTAAATGGTGACTATATTTCTGATGCTCTTGCTGCACAAGTTGGTGGTATCGGTATTGCTCCTGGAGCAAATATTAACTACTTAACTGGACACGCTATTTTCGAAGCTACACATGGTACTGCTCCAAAATATGCAGGTTTAGATAAAGTAAACCCATCTTCAGTTATCCTTTCAGGTGTATTGATGTTAGAACATCTTGGATGGATTGAAGCGGCTAAGTTAGTAATGGACTCTATGGAGAAAACTATTTCTTCTAAAGTTGTAACATATGACTTTGCTCGTTTAATGGATGGCGCTAAAGAAGTGAAAACTTCTGAGTTTGCTGATGAATTAATCAAGAATTTATAAAAAATAAACAACTAACTATTTCTCAAGAGAGGGTTTCGACCCTCTCTATATTTGATTAAAAGGAGAGTTTGCTGATGACAATGAAACGGAAAAAGATTTCGGTAATCGGTTCAGGTTTTACTGGTGCTACAACAGCTTTCTTACTTGCTCAAAAAGAATTAGGTGACGTTGTTATCGTTGATATTCCACAAATGGAAGATCCAACGAAAGGGAAAGCACTTGATATGTTAGAAGCAGGTCCGATTCTAGGATTTGATGCAAACATTACAGGTACTTCAAATTACGAAGATACAAAAGACTCAGATATCGTTATCATTACAGCCGGGATTGCACGTAAGCCCGGTATGAGCCGTGATGATTTAGTACAAACAAACCAAAAAATTATGAAGATTGTAACTGGTGAAATCGTAAAACATTCTCCAAATACCACGATCATCGTATTAACAAATCCAGTTGATGCAATGACGTATACAGTATATAAAGAATCAGGATTCCAGAAAGAACGAGTTATTGGTCAATCAGGTGTACTTGATTCTGCGCGTTTCCGTACATTCGTAGCACAAGAATTGAATATGTCAGTTAAAGACATAACTGGGTTTGTACTAGGTGGACATGGAGATGATATGGTGCCATTGGTACGCTATTCATATGCTGGTGGAATTCCTTTAGAATCATTAATTCCTAAAGACCGTTTAGCTGAAATTGTTGAACGCACGCGTAAAGGTGGAGCTGAAATCGTCAACTTACTTGGGAATGGCTCAGCATACTATGCACCTGCTGCTTCTTTAGTTGAAATGGCGGAAGCTATTCTTAAAGATCAACGCCGTGTTTTACTATCAATCGCTTTCCTTGAAGGTGAATATGGTTTAGATGGTATTTATCTTGGTGTACCGACCATTCTTGGTGCTGGTGGTATTGAACAAATTATCGAACTTGATTTGACTGATTCCGAAAAAGCCGAATTAGAGAAATCAGCTGAATCAGTACGTAAGGTAATGAAAATTTTAGCTTAATTATATTTACTTTAGAGCATCTTCTTTCGTATTGAGAGCGTCGGTGCAATCTAGAGCAGATTATAAAATCGAGCAGGGAATCCCTGCTCGATTTTTTTTGTGGTTATTGATACTATGAAAGAAGAACAAAGTCGGAGAGGGGATTTCTAATGTTACTTGGTAAAAAGCGTAAACTCGGAAGAAAAGTTGAAGACATGTCAGTGGGAGAAAAGTTGAAACTGACTGAGAAAATTGAAGATAAAGATTTACTATTATATTTAGGTTTAACGAATGATGGAAATCCGCTTTATAT
>JBFELW010000510.1:0-1842 GCA_041551995.1 Paenisporosarcina sp. | reverse complement strand
TGGAGATGTAGAAGTTGAGAGTTCAGAAGATGTATTACGCAACTGGCAACAGTTAAAAGCCGAAGAAAAGGGTAAGCAACCAACTAGAATACTAGAAGGTTTAGACAGAACAGAATCTTCTCTTTTGACCTCCTTTAATTTTCAAAAAGCTGCAGCTAAGGTCGGATTCGATTGGCCAAATGTTGAAGGTGCTATTAAAAAGTTCGACGAAGAATGGAACGAGTTTAAACATGAATTACACAAAGGGAATTCAGAAAGTCAATTAGATGAATTAGGTGATGTGTTATTTACAATTATAAATGTCGCACGTTTTTATGGACTGTCTCCTGAAGAGGCGATGATACACGCAAACCGAAAGTTTAAATCTCGTTTTAATTTTGTGGAAAGTAGCGTGATAAAAGAAAAAGGAGATTTTAAACAATATACATTAGAAGAGCTTGAGGCTATTTGGCAACAAGCGAAGCAAACCAAAGGGGAGAAAAACAATGAGATTAGATAAATTCTTAAAAGTTTCACGTTTAATAAAACGTCGTACATTAGCTAAAGAAGTGGCTGACCAAGGCAGAATTACAATGAATGATAAGGTAAGTAAAGCAAGTTCTGTTGTGAAAGTAGGAGACGTTCTAGCTATTCGATTTGGTCAAAAAGTTGTAACAGCACGTATTGAAATGTTAAAAGAGGTTGTAAAAAAAGATGAAGCAACGATGATGTATACGATATTAAAAGAAGAGAGGCTCGAAAAAGTCGATCCTGAATTTATTGATGATGAAGATTAATCAAAGCATGACCATAAATTGGTCATGCTTTTTGTTTTCCTCGCATACATTTAAAGGAATGGACAAGTAGAGGAGGAGTTTTATGCAATATCAAGGTGAACAATCGATTACAATCCCATCTGGAGACCATGTGGTAAGTCTAAGAAATAGAAAAAGAATGGATTTAACTTCGGTGAAATCAATTGAACGGTTTAACCAAGAGGAATTTGTGGTAAGAACATCTCAAGGGCATTTAAACATTAAAGGTGAAGAGTTACGAATCGTTCACTTAGATGTGGATAAAGGATTACTCACATTAGAAGGCCAAATTAAAGTGTTCCAATATGATGAAGAAGATGAAGAACAAGGCAAAAACTTCCTGCATAAACTGTTTGGATGACCATTTCATATCAATTTTTAAGTCTGTTGGCCATGATTGCAAGTGGCGTGGCCACAGGCTTTTTAGTTGAAAGTTTTAGGGACATAACCAACTCACTTAGTCCAAAGTTCTTTTTAAGAAAGTACCGATTTTTATTTGAGATTATACTTTGGGCGGTGCTTGGGTTTGCAAGTTATCTATTGTTGTTTTATTTACGAGATGGAAATTGGCGTATCTATGATCCACTTGCTCAGATTGCAGGAATCGGCTGCTATGGATTATGGTTTCGAACGCCACTTCTTGTAGGAAGACGTATATTTATGCGCTTAATTATTCAACCCATTTGGTGGTTTATTTACCGTATATTACTAATAATTAGTTATATAATTCGTATCGTGATACGCATAATTATGATTATTATCTTCCCTATAGTAAAAATAATTCAAAAAATGTACCCAAATACCCTTAAAAAATAGGTTATAATCAGTTATAATAGCAAATACAACTCATATGACAAAATTTGGCTGGGAGTGAACAAAATGGATGAGAAGTATCGAAAAGGACAAGAAAATCGTAACGTGTCATCCATTAATAAAGATTACGTTCGCTCAGTTGAACGTCAAGAGAAAAGGCAAAAAGAACACAAAGTTCGCTTGCACCGACGGCTCATTGCATTTGGCGTCGTGGTAGCAGTGGTGACGGGGTGGG
>JBFELW010000509.1:0-1869 GCA_041551995.1 Paenisporosarcina sp. | reverse complement strand
TCATGTAACTCACGAGTTAAATCTTGTACGTCAGGACCAATCCAAGGTTCAGGTGTTTGACCTGCACTTTGCCAGCCCACTTCATAGTTATCAATTCCAGCGGCATTAGCGATTAAATCAGCTGTCTCTTTTAACTGTTCTGGGTATGGATCGCCATTCGCAATGATTTTTTCAGGTAAAGAGTGAGCAGAAACGATTAAACAAGCTTTTGCACGTTCTTCTGGTGACATTGCATCAAACGTACCAGATACTTTCTCCGTCCAATACTGAATGAATTTCGGCTCATCATACCAGCTTTCAACTGAAGTAATATGTAGCCCGCCAAGTTTTTCAGCAGTCTCTTTTGCACGTCCATTATATGATTTAATAGAGAATGTTGAGAAATGTGGAGCTAATACTATTGAAACGGCTTCTGTGATGCCATCTTTATGCATCTGTTCTACTGCATCTTCAACAAATGGCTCAATATGTTTAAGGCCAATATATAATTTAAACTCGATTTCATCTTGCACTTCATTCAAACGATTACATAATGCTTCAGCTTGATCATCTGTAATTTTAGCTAATGGTGAAATTCCGCCAATGGCACGATAGCGATCTCTTAAATCTGTTAATGCCTCTGGACTTGGAGGACGACCATGACGAATATGCGTATAATAACGTTCTAAATCCTCTTCTTTGTATGGCGTTCCGTATGCCATGACAAGCAATCCCATTGTTTTTTTAGACAACTTCATCACCTCATTTATTATTTTACATTCTTCATTTTGACATGTTCAATCTCAACTTACGAACTTGAATATCTTATGAATGTGCTTTCATCTGAGAACGACTGTAATCATGAACAAATGCTGTTAAACGTTTTAATACATCAGGATTTACTTCTGGGAAGACGCCATGTCCTAAATTGAATATGTGATTCTGGCGATTAACACCCTGATCAATAATTTTTTTAGCACGCTCTTCAATTACAGACCAATCAGCTAATAATAATGAAGGATCTAAATTTCCTTGAAGCGTTTTCGTCAATCCCATTCCGCGTGCTTCTTCGATCGATAAACGCCAGTCCAAACCGACAACGTCAACTGGAAGGTCATGCCACTCTTTTGCTAAGTGACTTGCACCAACACCAAATGTAATGACTGGAACACCTAACTCTTGAATTGAACTAAAGATGCGAGTCATGATTGGTTTAATGAAAATACGGTAATCTTCTACATTTAATGCGCCAACCCATGAGTCAAAAATTTGAATTGCTTTTGCACCTGCATTCACTTGCGCAGTTACGTAAACAATAATCATATCTGCCAGCTTGTCCATTAAAGCAAACCAAGCTTGAGGTTCTGTCACCATAAATGATTTTGTTTTATTGTAATTTTTTGAAGGTCCTCCTTCAATCATGTAACTAGCTAAAGTAAATGGTGCTCCTGAGAATCCAATTAACGGAACATCCAGTTGTTCTTCTGTCAAAATTTTAATCGTTTCAAGTACAAATGGAATATGATCTTGTGGAGACAGCTCCCCAAGTTTCTCAACATCTTGAACTGTTCGAATTGGATTAGAAATAACAGGACCAACACCTGATTTAATTTTTACATCCACACCAATTCCAGGAAGTGGCGTCACGATGTCTTTGTACAGAATAGCTGCATCTACATTGTAGTTTTCTACAGGCAATCGTGTAACATATGCACATAATTCAGGCTGATGTGTGATTTCTTCTAATGAATATTTTTCTTTAATTTTTCGATATTCGGGTTGTGAACGTCCTGCTTGACGCATATACCAAACCGGAGTGTAATCTACTTTCTCACCTTTTGCTGCTCTTAGGAATGTGTCATTAATCTTTCTCATAAAATTTATATCCTT
>JBFELW010000508.1:0-1869 GCA_041551995.1 Paenisporosarcina sp. | reverse complement strand
TTAATCAATAATTGGGAAAAAATCTTGTAAGTAGGCTTTATGGAGTTGACAAAAAAAATTTATTACCATAAAGTATAAAAACATTCAGAATATTCCGATATAAATGGAGAGGGGTGTATGACCATGAAACAAGTTGTCCATATCATGCGTAAAGAAGATATTGAGAAGAAGTTAATCAATGGGTTACGTTTAGAACTCGATTATGAACTTGCCTCTTTATTCGATGCTATTCAAATACAAAACGATGAAGAAATCACGAAAAGCAAAACTCGACTTGCTGAAATCCATCACGAGTTGGAGGCGCTTCATGCTCTTTGTTAATATGAAAACAGTTACTTATACGTAAACGCACCTGTTCGTCAAATCTGACAACGGGTGCTTTTCTTGTTTATAATAAAGAAAGATAGAAAATAATACACAAACAGTTTTAGCAATTGTTTTAGAAAGGCGGAATACAGCTCTTGGACTTACAAAAATTAGATCGTGATGCAAAAAATCTATTAAAAGAAGCAGGAAATAAAATAAGAACTTCTTTTTCGAGCGAACTTTCGATTGAAACGAAAGCGGATGCAAATGATTTAGTTACAAATATTGATAAAGAAATTGAACAGTTTTTTATTAAATTTATTAAAAGCCATTACCCAGATCATTTAATCTTAGGTGAAGAGGGATTTGGTGATGAGTTAACCAATCTAGACGGAACGATTTGGATGCTTGATCCAATAGATGGAACAATGAATTTCATTCATCAAAAAAGAAACTTTGCCATTTCTTTAGGTATTTATCAAGATGGTATAGGTGTTCTTGGGTATATATATGACGTGGTTTTAGATGAGTTATATAGTGCTCAAAAGGGGCAAGGAGCTTACTTGAATGATGAACGAATTCCTTTGCTTGAAAAGACAACTATAAAAGAAGCCGTAATCGGAATGAATGCAAGTTGGGTGGTTCCTAACGAATATATCGAACATGACGGAATGATTCAGCTTGTTAAAGATGTTAGGGGTATTCGTTCGTATGGATCAGCTGCTTTAGAATTGGCTTATGTTTCAACGGGTAGAATTGATGCTTATATGTCCATGCGATTATCTCCATGGGACGTAGCGGGAGGTATGGTTATTGCGCGAGAAGTAGGCGCGGTAGCAACCAATTTAAATGGTGAGCCATTAAAATTATTAGGACAAGATACTTTCATCGTCGCTCGTAAGAGTCTTCACGATCAAATTATTAATACGTACATTCATTTGAAATAAATGGTGTTTGTTTTTAGACTGATTTTGATATAAAAAGTAAGGGGGAATTTGTTGCCTTTTTGCTTTCCCTTTTACCTTGCTATGAGATCTTTCTAATCCTTTGTTCCGCAGAAGTCTTGCGAATTCCATTCAAGAGTAAAATCAATATCCAGCTAACAAAGACAAAAAAAAGAGGCAGGAAAAAGTCAAAACTTTCTCCTTGCCAGTTTTTTTTAGAGAAGATTAAAGACTTATAATAATCCTGCATCACGAAACTTTTTCTTTGTTTTAAATCCATAACCCATAACAAACATTAGTAATAGGATTCCAAGAAGAATGCCCGGAACACTACGTAATCCAATGAAAATTCCTATGGTAACCATTGCAAGTAAAGCAGCGATTGCAAAGAGTGCAAACACCCATTTTATGTTCTTCACGGAAAAGCCCTCCACATTATAATTATAAATAAATTTTTAAACAGACAAAAATCTTCAACATGTGCTATAATAACACAGTTATGGACTTGAAAAAAGAAACTCGAAAAAAGAATATGGAGTGAAACAATGACTAATTTACGCCAAGACCTTAGAAATATTGCAATTATTGCCCACGTTGACCATGGTAAAACTACTTTAGT
>JBFELW010000507.1:0-1889 GCA_041551995.1 Paenisporosarcina sp. | reverse complement strand
CGCAACCTAGTAGGCGGTCATTTATTTGCGATAAAATGCCAATAAGTCTGTAGCTACTTTGTTTGCATCTACTTTGTAATTACCAGATTCGATATCTACTTTTAACTGTTGCACGCGTTCTGCACGTTCAGAGGCATAAGAAGAAGTTTGTAATTCCTTCGCCGCAGATGAAATTTGCAATTGATCAGCTGCTTGCTTTTTTGTTTGTTCAGTAGCATCTAACTTCTGTGCTTGACGTTTGTATGGGTTAACGGCATTTACACCGACATTATTAATTTTCATGTGTCTTTCTCCCTTCTTTCATAAGTCTCTATATAGTATTTCGGTTGTTTCCTTTAGATATTAAGGGTCTTTAGGAGGAAATTATGCATTTAGCTCATATGGTCTACTGATTGTCGTCTATACGATAATTTTAGCTATAAAAAAAGCTAATGGCAAAAGATTGCCATTAGCTTTTTTTATTTTCGTTCTACATGAAAAGTTCCTTTTTCTTGTTTCGCTACTTTATCCCTAAAGTCTTGCGCCGCATCAAATGTCTTCAATCCAGTTTTGAGATTTTGGATGCAATTTGAACATAACTTACCTGATATTGTTAACTTCCCACAGCTATCGCACGGATAGCCTAAATTAGGAAACATCGCAGGTTGCAATCGGCCTTTGCGAACCCATTTATGTAATAAAGATTCTTTTGCTCCCGTGACTTCACAAATCCGTTCAATTGTAGCAGCACGATTCTCTCGTTTTCGTAAAAATTTATATACTTCTTGATACAGTTCCTCTTCAATAGACGCACATTTTGCACATACATCTCTAACCCCAGTGTAGTTGAAAAAATCACCACAACTTGGACAATCCTTTAATTCACCCATTTAATAACCTCCTGATGAAGCTTGTTAGCACTATTGTACTCGGTCGAATCAATATGGACAATCTATTTTTTTACGCCCGCACTAGTGTAAAAGCATCTACTTTGTTCGCGCCTGATTGTTTGAGCACATATGCAGCATGGTGTAAGGTTGTCCCTGTTGTGTAGAGATCATCAATTAAAATAATGGATTTTCCTACCACTTCTTTATTTATTTGAAATAAAATCTCCGAGTGAATTCGCTCAAGTTTCGATTTCTTACCTTGCGTGGTATTCAACTTTTTTTCTAGCATATGAGTGAAAGGAAGTTGAGCAGCTCTCAAAAGTTCATCCACTTGAGAAAATGTCCGTTCTCTTCGTTTGTCTGGATGCATAGGAATCGGAACAATAATCGATGTCTTCTTTTTCAAGGTATCGAAGTCTTCTATAAATACCTTGGCGAGTTCTACATCTTGTAAAAACTTATATTGATGGAGTACGTCTTTCATGAAATCATTGTACGTGTAAATAGATGTTAACGAATCCAATGCCCCTTGATATTTCGTCCCCTCCCAAGCGTTTGTAAAGTCTCTTTCTTCTGCTTTTTCAAGTTTACTTCTACATTTCTCGCAAATCACTTCATTAGTCTTCAATAAGAAAAGTGCTTGCCATGAAGGTTTTTCAATAAATTCATTACCGCAAAGTAAACAATTCATGATTTCACCTGGTTATGCTGTTCAATTACAAACTTCGCCTCGTCCATTTCATTTGATATACCATGATGAAAGAAGACGATTTCACCTTTAGAAAACGTTGCTGATCTCCCTACTCTTCCAGAAATTTGGATAAGCGCACTACTCGTAAAAACAGGTTCGTCTGCTCCAATTACCGCTACTTGAAGATTCTCGATTGTGATTCCTCGTTCAAGAATTGTGGTCGTTAGAAGGCCCGGGACTTGTTTATTTCGAAGCAACATCACCTTTTCCTTTCTTAATGGATCTTCTGCGTGGACTGCGGGAACATTCTCAAATAAAAGAGATGCTTG
>JBFELW010000506.1:0-1891 GCA_041551995.1 Paenisporosarcina sp. | reverse complement strand
TTGTACCCTTTCTCTTCAAGTGCCGCGTGGACATGAAGCATGACTTGTTTTACTTCTTGTTCCATAGATTCTTCCGGAAAATTAAATTTCATCGTCTTATCAAATGAACTCATGATCAGCACCTCGCTTTCAGCATAAATTGTGTTGGTCTTATTTACCTGTGTTACCTTACTTTTTTAGTATAACCGATTTCATCGTACAATTAAACGGATTCGACATAATCATACACAGATTGTAATGCTTGCTCAAGTTTCGACGGATTTTTCGCTCCTGCCATCGCCATATCTGGACGACCTCCACCTTTTCCATCACATTGTTCGGCTACATGTTTCACTAAATTTCCTGCGTGAAATTTACCACCTACTAAATCATTTGTCACACCAGCAATCAACATAACTTTGTCACCTTCAGTGGCACCTAAAACAATAACTGCTTCGTTCATTTTCGATTTTAAATCGTCCATCAGTTGACGAAGTTGGTTGTTATCTTTTGCTTGTACACGAGCTGATAACACTGTTATTCCTTCTATTTTCTGAGCACTTTCTAAAATAGATGATGCTTGGCTATTCGCAATTTTAGAAGATAGTGACTCGTTTTCACGTTGTAATTGCTTAAGCTCTTGTTGAACACCTTGAATACGAGCTACCAAATCTTTTGGATTTGCTTTTAGTGTCTGTGCCGATTCTTCTAAGACTCGTTCTTCCTCTTTTATTAACTCATAAGCAGCTTTGCCTGTAACACCTTCAATTCGGCGTGTACCAGCACCAATTCCACTTTCACTCACAAGTTTAAAGTAACCGATTTGTGCAGAGTTGCTTACATGACAACCTCCGCAAAGTTCAAGAGAATATTGGCCAATTGACACTACTCGAACAATTGATCCATATTTTTCTCCAAATAGAGCCATCGCACCCATTTGTTTTGCCTCGTCAATACCATGATACCCTGTTACGACTTGAATTTCATCCCAAATTTTTTCGTTCACTTGTTGCTCAATAACTGTAAGTTCTTCTTTTGTCACTTGACCAAAATGTGAAAAGTCAAAACGTAATCGATCTGGACCCACATATGAACCTGCTTGGTTAACATGTGTTCCTAATACGTCTTTTAAAGCTTGATGCAATAAATGGGTAGCTGTATGATTTTTAACCGTCGATTTTCTTAAAGTAACATCAACAGTTGCTGTTATCTCGTCTTCTTTTGTTAATTCACCAGAAAGAATAATGACAGTATGAAGATTTTGTCCGTTAGGTGCTTTTTGAACATCTTTAACAAAGCCCTTAAATAAATCATTCTCAATTATTCCGTGATCTGCAATTTGACCTCCACTCTCAGCATAAAAAGGAGTCTGATCTAAAACAAGTTTTACTTCGTCACCTTCTTGAGCTAAGTCAACAACCTCACCGTCTTTTATAATGACTACTACTTTTGCAGTGCCTACGACTGTATCATAGCCAATAAATTGACTTTCTACTTTAATATTTCCTAACACTTCTGATTGAACTTGCATAGAATCAACATCTTTTCTAGCTGAACGTGCTCTCGTACGTTGTGCATCAAGAGCAGATTTGAATCCCTCATGGTCCACCGTCATTCCCACTTCTTCGGCATACTCTTCGGTTAATTCAACAGGGAATCCATAAGTGTCGTATAAACGGAAAGCATCGCTTCCTGGAATCACACTTAGACCCTCGGCTTGTTGCGAAGAGATAACGGATGATAAAATTCCAAGACCATCTTGCAACGTCTCATGGAACCGTTCTTCTTCGTTTTTAATAACGCGCATGATAAATTCTTTTTTCTCTTCGACTTCTGGATAAAAATCTTTCATAATTTCTCCAATAATAGGAACTAAATTGTACATAAATGGACGATCAATGCCTAAATTTTT
>JBFELW010000505.1:0-1901 GCA_041551995.1 Paenisporosarcina sp. | reverse complement strand
TTAATCACCAAACATTTTAATATCGAAAAATAGAAGTTGAAATATAGAAAAAGAGAGAATTGGTAAAGTAAAGTATAAAATGATAAGAAGTGTCACATCCATTACTTCGGCTAATACTAAACTATGTAAAGTTCCTTCCATGACTAGTGAAAGCATAATAGCTAATGTAATACTTAGAAAGAATCGTAGTCCTTTTCTTTCCGTATTTCCTTCCTTATAAGCAGCAATACTTATAATTAATAAGATGCTAATTAAAATCATGATAAACACGATAATCCTCCCCTTTTCATGAAGTAATTAGTATGTAAATAGTATCATGAAACCATATAAGTAACACCTTGTAATTACATATATATGGTAAAATTGATAAAAGTTTAGAATGATTTATGGTTGAATGAAGAGGAAATGTGGGAGGTGATAACATTGATTATGAAAGCAGATTTCTATCTTTTCACTTTACTATTAACTTCAGTCTTCTTGTTCTTGATGGTTGGATCCATGATGAAAACGGACCACCCATATACAGATTTGTTACTAACTGTTGCAGTGGTTCATTTTGTAATGTCTAAACTGATAGGGATAGACAAGAAAGAACAGGGAAATGAGTCTCGAAATGTATAAAGTAGGATCACTTTTAAAGGATTGACACATTTCTTTTACAAAAAATAAAGGGGAAATTTCAAATGAGTAAAAAAGAAGCAACATTATCAGAAACAATGCAAAATATAGAGAAGGCAATTAACGAAAATCCAGAACCAATCTCAGGAATACAATACATATATCAATTCGACATTTCAGGTAAAGAAGAAGGAACGTATCAACTACATTTAAAGGATGGACTAGCTAAAGTAAACGAGGGAGTAGACTCTCCTTCAGAATGTACGTTAATAATGTCATTAGATAACTTTCATAAGTTTTTGACTGGGAGCCTAAATGGAACAATGGCTTTCATGACAGGTAAATTAAAAATTAAAGGTGACATGACTAAGGCTTTAAAATTGGAAACTTTATTAAAGCAATATAACCTAAGTGAGTACGTTGAGGTATAACCTCCATTTTTAAATTTTAGGGTACTTAACACCACCTATAGAACAAGGCGAAACATGCTGCACGCATCTCCATTCCTTATTTGTTTCTCGACAATTCAAGTATAGAAGATATGGATGATGTCGTACTTTTTTTATGCACTAAATTGTGTGACTATCCCAATATTTATTATAGAACCGAAAAAAAGACCAAATCCTGTGGGAAAGCGAAGACGTCGAAATCCATCGAGCTGAGCTCGAGTTAGTTCGGCGCAAGCCCACGGAAAGCGGTCATTAGTGAAATTGAACTCTTTATTTAACAGTTAACCTGACTATTCTTTTGGTGGAACGACACAACCGTCATCTGTACAAACAGCATCCGAGGAAGTATCTGTAGAAAGATCTTGGAATACAGGTTTAGGATTTTCTTCTTCCCAAACCTTTTGAAGAGCGCCGACAAAAGTCTCAAGTGGTTGTGCACCTGAAATGGCATACTTTTGATTCACAATAAAGTAAGGTACCCCAGAAACGCCATATTGTTGAGCAACCGCTTCATCTACACGAACATCATTTGCATAGGCAGTTGTATCATTCAAAACTTCTAAAGCGGTCTGTCGATCTAATCCGGAATCTGCTGCAATATCAGCAAGTACTTCTGAATCACTTATAATTTTACCTTCAGTGAAGTAAGCAAGAAGTAGGTTCTCCGTGATTGCCTTTTCTTGTTCACGACTTTGTTCTTTTGCCCACTTGGCCAAACGATGTGCATCAAATGTATTCGTTGGTTTCATTCTTTCAAAGTTAAAGGTTAATCCAACACTTGCAGCATGTTGCCCAAGTTGCTCATTATTTTTCTTGGCTTCCTCAACGCTCATC
>JBFELW010000504.1:0-1902 GCA_041551995.1 Paenisporosarcina sp. | reverse complement strand
TGCGGCATGTGCAGGGTTTATGTATGGAATTATAACAGCAAAACAATTTGTTGAATCTGGCACATACCCTTATGTTTTAGTAATCGGAGTGGAAAAACTCTCAAAAATAACAAACTATGAAGATCGTAATACAGCCGTATTGTTTGGAGATGGAGCAGGAGCGGCTATAGTCAGTCATGTTTCTGAAGGTCGCGGTATTTTATCATTTGAGCTTGGTGCTGACGGTACTGGAGGAAAGTATTTATTACAAAACGGACCTTACCTTGAAATGAATGGACGAGAAGTATTCAAATTTGCAGTTCGCCAAATGGGTGAATCTGCTGAAAATGTTATAACAAAAGCTGGGCTAGCAAAAGATGAAGTGGATTTCTTAGTTCCTCATCAAGCAAATATTCGAATTATGGAAGCTTCTAGACAACGTTTAGGTCTACCTGAGGAAAAAATGTCGAAAACGATTAATCAATTCGGAAATACGTCTGCCGCATCAATTCCAATTTCATTAAAAGAAGAAGTATTAAACGGTAAAGTAAAAGACGATGATGTAATCGTAATGGTCGGTTTTGGTGGTGGCTTAACATGGGGAGCTATCGCAATGCGATGGGGTAAATAACCTAGTAAACATTTTAAAATTTGTTGATAGATGAGGGGAGAACGAGAATCATGACAAAGCGTCGTGTGGTAATAACGGGAGTTGGAGCAGTAACGCCTCTTGGAAATAATATTGAAACGACCT
This sequence comes from Paenisporosarcina sp., assembly GCA_041551995.1. Taxonomy (GTDB): domain Bacteria; phylum Bacillota; class Bacilli; order Bacillales_A; family Planococcaceae; genus Paenisporosarcina. The sequence continues at coordinate 1,169 of JBFELW010000504.1, read as the reverse complement.
GGGAAAGTATTAAAGAAGGTCGCTCAGGCGTAGGTCCAATGACTCGCGTGAATGCAGATGATTTTCCTGCGAAAGTCGCTGCTGAAGTTAAAGACTTTGATATCGAAACATATATAGAACGAAAAGACGCACGCAAAATGGACAGATTTACACATTTCGCTTTAGCAGCATCTATTATGGCTGTTAAAGATGCGAATCTAGAAATCACACCGGAGCTAGGTCTTCGTACAGGTGTCTGGATTGGATCAGGTATTGGAGGAATGGAGACGTATGAACAACAGTTTCGTACGTTTCTCGATCGCGGCTATCGTCGTGTAAGTCCTTTCTTTGTTCCCATGATGATACCGGACATGGCTGCTGGACAGGTTTCCATTCACTTTGGAGCTAAGGGGATAAACTCATGTTCGGTGACGGCATGTGCTTCAGGAACCAATTCAATTGGAGACGCATTTAAAGTGATTGAACGTGGTGACGCAGATGTCATGATTACAGGAGGAGCAGAAGCACCTATAACGAATATGTCAGTGGCTGGTTTCTGCGCAAACACCGCTCTTACGTTAAACCAAGATCCACAAACAGCTTCGCGTCCGTTTGATGCAAAACGTGATGGTTTTGTTATCGGAGAAGGGTCCGGTATTCTTATCTTGGAAGAGTATGAACATGCAAAAGCACGAGGCGCTAAAATGTACGCTGAAATTATTGGCTACGGGTCAACTGGTGATGCTCACCATATTACAGCTCCAGCACCAGAAGGTGAAGGCGCTGCCCGAGCAATGCAACAAGCACTTGCTGGTGCAGGAGTTGAGCCATCTCAAGTAGACTATATTAATGCGCATGGAACAAGCACACCGTATAATGATCAATTTGAGACACTCGCTGTTAAAACAGTATTTGGTGAACATGCATACAAGTTAGCGATGAGTTCAACGAAATCAATGACTGGTCATCTACTTGGAGCAGCAGGCGGTATAGAAGCAATCTTTACGGTACTAGCCATTCAGGAAAGTGTTTTACCACCAACAATCAACTTAGTAAATCCTGACCCAATTTGTGACTTAGACTATGTAGCTAATGCTGCAAGATCCAAAGAGATTGAATATGCGATGAGCAATTCTCTGGGCTTTGGTGGACATAATGCAAGTTTATTATTTAAAAAAATATAAGTCATT
>JBFELW010000503.1:0-1905 GCA_041551995.1 Paenisporosarcina sp. | reverse complement strand
GTGCTGACCAAGTTGCTGCGCCTGATGCATCGCCACCAGCTTCACCTAACACTGGTAATTTGAATTCTGCGATGTCGATGATTTGATATTCAGCGTCTCCGCGTATGTCTGCTAGTTCTTTAACCCATGCCCCTACTTGTGGACTCACTCGTCCTTCACGTGTACTTCCTAAAACAATACCGATTTTTAACATATCATTTCCTCCTGTTTGTTGTGTTTTATTATCTAAGCCAAATAATTTACTAAAGAAACTCATCATAATCCCTCGTTATTCATATTTTTTCTCAAACTCTTTTGTGCTTCTTACTGTGTCTATTGGTCGAACCAATTTTTCAATTTGTGCACGGTTTGGTTCTAAAAACGGTGGTAATGATAATTTTTCACCAACTGTTTCGTAAGGTTCATCACCCATAAAGCCAGGACCATCTGTTGCAAATTCGAATAAAATCTGCGGTGAAACACGTGCATAAAGTGATTCGAAGAAATGACGATTCACATATCCGGATGTGTGGAATCCAAAAGACTCAAGTCGATCTGTCCACTCGTCTAATACTGCTCGATCTTCTACACGGAAGGCCACGTGATGAACTGTACCGAAGCCTTGTTGACCGTCTGGCAATTCTTCATTATGCTCGACGATAACTTGAGCCCCGTTACCGCCTTCACCCACTTCAAATAAATGATAAGATCCTTCTGCTGCCATTTCTTTAAACAGCATGACTTTTTCTAACATTTGTTTAAAGTAGTTAAAATCAGCGATTCGTACGAAAATTGGTCCTAACCCTGTGATCGCATACTCTAATGGAATCGGACCTTTCTGCCATGGCGTACCAGAAACGATCCCTTGATTGAGCTCATCAGAAATCAGCTGATATTGTTGGTCGTCAAAATCTATGAACGATAATGTCTTTTTACCAAACTGTTCTTGAATACCACTATGTTTAACTTCAAGTCGGTTAAATCGTTTTACCCAGTAATCAAGAGCTGCGTCCGTCGGTACTCGGAATGAAGTTTTGGAAATCTCATTTGTGCCATGCGTCCCTTTTGGTATGTTTGGGAAATCAAAAAACGTCATATCTGTTCCAGCGCTTCCTTTATCATCTGCAAAGAATAAATGATACGTTTTAATGTCGTCTTGGTTGACTGTTTTCTTTACTAATCGCATTCCCAGTACATAGGTGAAAAACTCGTAGTTCTTTTCTGCACTACTTGTTATTGCTGTAACATGGTGTATTCCTTTTAAATGATTCATCGTTGTTTCCTCCTCAATTTATCCTAAATAATATTATCTTGGATTCGAGATATTAATTTAAAAAAATTTTATACTTTTGCCGCGTGATGACCAATTCGTTTCAACAGTTCAATGGTGTCTATAATATCTTCTTCTGATAACTGTTCAAAGATTTCTTCAATCTTCGCTTCATGCTTCGGAAAATATTCATCCATAAATGCCTTACCGGAACTCGTAATTGTAGCAAACGTTACACGTCGATCACTTGGACATGCTTTACGCATCGCAAAATTCTTCTGCTCAAGCTTATCGATTACATAGGTGATACTGCCACTTGAAATTAGAATCTTCTTGCCAATAACTTGGATCGGTTGGTTCCCTTTATGATACAACAACTCTAAAACAGCGAATTCGGTTAGATTCAATCCATGTGAAGCTGCATTCTTTCTCAATACTTCTTGAATCGCCTGGGAAGCACGGAGCATGACTGTTACCGCTTTTAATCTGTTATTAGCTGAAACCATCTCGTTTCCCTTCTTTCAATGTAATATATGCTCAATTTATTTATCTTGAATTAATATATCTTGAATATGAGATAAATTTAACACGTATTTTTTAGATTGTCAATTGTTTGAGATTTATACTACTACACACACAATAATAGCCATGATTCG
>JBFELW010000502.1:0-1943 GCA_041551995.1 Paenisporosarcina sp. | reverse complement strand
GGTTTACACTTTAAAGTGAATCTATGTGTTTTGAATTCACTCTCTTCATCGTCACCGGAGTTCCACGGAAATGTTTCTTGGTTTAATCTTTGTAGAATTGATTTCTCTTTTACATACCGAGAAAAGATATTCAATCTATGTTTTAAAGGGTTGCTGTTTCCATAATTGTTTACATCAACTACAATTAAAATATCATCCCCATTAGCATGAAGAGACTCAAATATAGTAACAGCTCTTTTGTACACTCCTTGAAGATATGGACTATTTTCGTAAGCACAAGCTTTCTGAAAGTTCGTTCCCAATTCAAAACGCACACCAATATTCCAGTTATAAAATAAAGGTGGTCTAAGTTCCAGGTTGAGAAAATTTTCATTTATATAGTTGTTTAAAAACATATGTGCACCTCGTCATTCTATTCATTACCACATTCCTCATTGAACTACCTGGTCCCTCAACACAAGCTTTAATTAATCTTCTGATTCGTCGTTATTCCAATTAACTTTTATCCATCACTTCTAATTGATAGTCTTCCTTGAACACAATATTAATCCAATCATTCACATCAGAAATATCAATAGTATCAGTCTTACGTACCTCTGTACCATCACTATTTTGACTATACGAAATAGCTATTTCAACAGTTGAATTTTTGTTTGCATGTGGTGATACATCGAACCATGTTATATCCCCCTTTTTAAAAGGGCTGTTATCTGCATTGATAACATTCTCACTAAACACTTCTCTACCATTCACATGCATAAGTATAGCCATATGTTTTATATCAAGAGAGTGACTCATTTCTATCGAGATTCCTTTTCCATGCTGTTCTGCGGATTTTGCTGAAGCTGAACACCCAGCTAGTATAACGAGTAATATAAATAGAATCGTTAATCGCTTCATTCCTTATACCTCCTTGAATTAAAAATGTGATTTAAACTAACTCTAAGATTTCTTTGAAATTATTCACGACATAATCAGCTTGTTTTAACTCAACTTCTTGAGCAAAGTCAAAGTTCACTCCTATAGCGATGAGATCATTATCCTTTGCAGCAGATATATCTGAAGAGCGATCCCCGACAACAAAGCCTTCACGTATTTGGTTCTCTGTTTTCACCATTTGTACTAAATCTGATTTGTGCCCAGATTTTATCAATTGTATGCTGTATGTATGTTTTATAAATCGTTCCAAATTATACGTTTCTATAATTGCTTGTAAATATTCTATTTGTCCATTGCTCGCAATGAATAAAGGATACTTTTTACTTAACTCATTTAATGTGATTTCCACATCATCATACAATGCCCCTTGATGGCCTCTAATTAAATCAATCAGATGATTATGAAAGTAATCGTTACTCTTCTTTCTTACCTCTATGGAATGGTTAGGCAGAAGTGTTTCCCATACCACTGGCAGAGGGACTCCCATGATTTTTCTATACTGTTCAATCGGGGTTTTCATATTCCAAAGTTTTTCTTTTCGTAAGACATTAAAAGTTGCTTCTAAAGCGGGTTCCAAAATTAAATTCGTTTGAAATAAAGTGCCGTCCATATCAAGAATAATTGCTTTATGCATTTGAATTTTTCCTTTCTTCCTCTTTTAATAAAACGTAATTCATTCTTTAAAGTTTCCATGTTCTCCAGTGCGAAAAACCTTAACGAGTTGTTATTCAACAAAAAACCCAACCAAGAGACTGAGTTTTTCCACCATAAATTTATACGTCTATTGAAACTGGTGTTCCTGAACGGAAAAGAATCTGTTGCTAATATTCTGGAGCGTCTTTATCCCTTTTGTACTCTAAAATATCTCCAGGCTGGCATTCTAAAGCCTTACAAATTGCTTCTAAGGTTGAAATCCTAATGGCTTTTGCCTTTCCATTTTTTAAAATAGAAAGGTTAGCCATCGTGATTCCAACTCTTTCCGAAAGTTCTGTTACACTCATTTT
>JBFELW010000501.1:0-1945 GCA_041551995.1 Paenisporosarcina sp. | reverse complement strand
TAATATGCTAATAGAATGGTTGGCAGAAGGTAAATAATCGTTTAAGGTACCGATAGAGAGGCGGGTGGTATTGTTGAACCTTTTTCACTTGAAGAAATTTGTGCCTTCCCGTATTTTCAACCGTGGGGAATCTTATTATCACAATGAGCAAGTCCTACATATAAAGCAGAAACAAAATAAAACTAAAGGTTCTACATTCCATGCAGAAGTGATGGGAACAGAATTATATTTAGTTGAAATAGAAGTGAATGATCAACTCGAAATTCTTTCCTCCTATTGTGACTGTCCGTATGCACAGAAAGATTTTTGCAAACATCAAGTTGCATTATGTCTTGTCGTTCTTGATACCGTTGCTGTTCCTGAAACTAGCAAAGAATCAAAAACACCCTCTATCCAGACCTTACATTACGAAGATGTGCTGGATAAGAATGAACTAAGCGAATCCAAAACCATGGTCCAGTCTTCTATCAATTCGGCTAAACAGAGAGGGTTTATTAATTATAGGCAGTCGTTTAAAGCACTACATGGAGCAGAACAAATGATACGGCTTATAGATCAGTATACTGAGACGAAACGGTATCAGATGGCCGTAACGACAGGACTTCAAACCTTACAACCTGTCGTCAAAGCGTTACAATTCACCGACGACTCATCTGGCAATTTTGGTGATGTAATCCAACAATTGCTATCTCAAATTCATTATGCTATTTCAAGTGGTGCATTCTCATGGTCGAGTAACGAGCAGACTGATATGCTCAAACAAATGATAAAAGCTACTCAAAATAAAATTTACACGGATTGGCCCGATTGGAAATTCGAATTACTTACATCAGCTATTCTACTATGTGAAGATGAAAAACGGTTTCACATAATGTCGCAGCACCTGCAATTGCTCGAAGCTCCTATGCAACTGGCATCTGACTTTATGAACAGGTTTGAGTTCAGTCAATTAAAAATGGTTCAATTCAACTTATTGTCTATTCGACAAGATGATCAGGCTATCGAAGAATTTCTTCAACAAAATCTTCATTTAAATGCCATTAAAGAAATCGCCATGGAACAGGCAGTTGTTTCACAGAATCTTGACAAGGCCATGGAAATAGCAGTGTCGGGTGAACGTGATCATGCGGAGTATCCAGGACTGGTAGATAAATGGCGCATTCATCAATATAAGTTGCATAAAATGATGAACCACTTGCCCAATCAGAAAGAGCTTGCTTTTCAACTAGTATCGCATGGTAATGTCGAATTTTTTAATGATTTAAAAGAGCTTTATAGTGTAGAAGAATGGCCAGAGGTGTTAGAAAATCTTTTATCAAAATTGAATACCCCACGATATTATTTAGACTATACATCGATTTTGAAACAAGAGAATTTATTTAGCCGAATGCTCCATCATTGTCAGGACAACTTGCATGATCTCACTGAACACGCACAATGGCTGAAGGCCGAGTATCCGAATGAAACAAAAGAATTATACATTCAATGGTTGCTTGATAGAGCAAGTGGGGCATCTACCCGCCCAAATTATCGTCAAGTGTGTCGAGAAATTAAGACCTTTAAGAAAGTTTTTGGTGACGAGGCCACCGGATTGCTTATTGAAACATTACAAACCACATATCCACAGCGCCCCGCTTTCCTCGATGAACTCAGCAAAATAAACATTAAAAAAGGTTTGTAGCGAAAACTCTCGCCACAAACCTTTTTAGTTACATTAATCTTCTAAACTATTTAAATCGATGATCATACCTGTTACCAATGTAATGACAACAAATAAACAAATTAACATTAAGACTACCAATTTACTCAACTCCTACCATGTTTTAAAACCTTCTGAACCTGGAGGTGCATGTTGAATCATATCATTCAACGGAATGGCATAAGCAATGATGATAAGGACGAACGCGATGCCGATCCAAATCCACCAGTTCTCTAAAAATTTCGG
>JBFELW010000500.1:0-1945 GCA_041551995.1 Paenisporosarcina sp. | reverse complement strand
CACATCATAATAGTTATTCCTTCCTCCACCCGCTGTATTAAATTCACATTTGTCAGCAATAGCTTCTAGAAGTGTGGACTTTCCAGAACCATTTTCTCCAACAAAAAAAGTAACCTTATTTTTTAAGTTTAATTGCTCAAGGTTTTTAATTGCAGGGATAGAGAAAGGATACGTATTAAAAGACGGAATACGTTCTTGCTGAAGTTCAATCCTCTTTAAAAACATGTTGGGATCACCTACATTTTCTACTATAATTTCATTCATCTTTTATAAAATCGTCCGTTTGGGTGGAGAAGCATTAGGATCTATACTCCTTCAAGTATACACAACTTTGAATTCCGTTTATTAGTGCACTGGGTAAAAAGCATACGGACCTATATCTCGAATCCATATCTTTGCGTGATCACCATTCAAATCAGCTACCCACAAATCCCTTTTTGGAGAGATTTCACTTCCTCTTAACCAGGTCAGTTTGTCTTCTGTTGGCAAATAGATCGGGTTCGTGTCACTTTCTTCTTTAGGAGGATTCGTGATTTTCAATTGATTCGGGTCATTTAGTTTAACTACATATAAGGATGACTTTGGTCGTAGTGCAGGATCATTTGACCATTCACTTTCTTTCACCCTAGCAACAATTAGCGTCCTGTCATCTACCCACGTAAAACCCATTTCCGCAAAGTTTTCTGGCGTTAGGATAAATGTTTGGTACATAGGAAGTTCAGTTACTTTAAGATTCTTATTTTTAAAACCATAAACAATTCGGCCTCCGCCAGCAATATAGCCGAGTAAATTCTCTTTAAATGCCCACTTTGGAGTGAACCCTTGAATGACCTCATCAATTACCGCAAATTCTTTTCCGTCAGTAGAAATAATACAAAGCATATTACTATCCATCGGTCCTGAACCAGGTGGAGAAACAATAAAGGACAACCATTTTTTATTCGGTGAAAATGAAAGTAATTGGGTATTTATCGATGTGATTTTTACATCATTCTTCCCTAACTCTGTTGGAATAACGAACAACTTTTTTACATTTTTGGTGAAGTCTTTAATATGTTGATACCCATCCTCTATCGAAATGGTATAAAGAATAGGGTTGGTCCAACCATCCGGACGCAGATCTGCACTTGATGAAGTAATAAAACTTTTCCCATCCGGTAACCACTCATAATCACCTACGCCTAATGCAATATTATAGAAACTTGTTAAGTCGGATATATTTAAAACCGATCCCGACTTAAACGCGACAATATTTTCAGTAGGAGACCACTTTGGATTATAGCCATCATAAAAGATTTTACGATGCTTTTTTGTTTCCAGAGTATAAACCCATAATTCATTTAGAGTTTTTGTACCCTCATATACCTTTTCGGTCACTTCTTTTTGGTAGAGAAGCATTTTTCCATCAAAGGACCATTGCGGGGGATAATTAAAAATTGCTTTTTCGTCTGTAATTTTTTCTTTCTTATCCGCGATCTCCATCCACAAATGCCCGTCTTTAATAAAAGCAAGCTTCACATTCTCCGTTTTTGTTTCTGCATGAATTATCGATGGGGTAATAAAACATAAAATTATAAGGACATAAAAGAACTTTGCCATAAAATCACCTCTTATAACATAGCTTTCCCTTTAAAAACTTAACCATGTAATAATCGTTTCCTATGGATAACAACTTCATAATTGGACAAATTACATGAGTAACAGTATTTTTATGAGGAGGTTTATTTAAATGGGAGTACTTTCAACTTCACCAACAGAAATGGATCAATGTACCGAAGAGTGTTTACGCTGTGCCAGAGCATGTGAAGAATGTCTAACTGCATGCCTACAAGAACCAGACGTTCAAGCACGAGTTGCCTGTATGCAAGGGTTACGTGATTGTATTGATATTTGCTTTCAAGCAGCTGGATATATGGCAAGAAATAGTAAAAACTCAAAAGCTCTT
>JBFELW010000499.1:0-1978 GCA_041551995.1 Paenisporosarcina sp. | reverse complement strand
TTTGACGGTTCTAAACCAGTAAGTTTTCTTCAAGCTGAAGGAGCAAAAGAAGTAGGGATTGAGATGTACACGCTATCTAAAACATACAATATGGCTGGTTGGCGTGTAGGTTTTGCCGTTGGTAATAAAGACATGATTGAAGCGTTGAATTTAATTCAAGACCACTTGTTTGTTAGTATATTTCCCGCTGTTCAACATGCGGCTATTGCTGCGCTGAATGAAAATCAAGTATGCGTAACCGATTTAGTAAATCGATATGAAAAACGTCGTAATGTATTTATAAATGCATGTAAACGAATTGGTTGGGATGTAGAAGCCCCTACAGGTTCTTTCTTTGCCTGGTTACCCGTGCCAACAGGATATACTAGTCAAGCACTTGCGGATAAACTATTAGATGAAGCAGACGTAGCTGTTGCCCCAGGAATTGGCTTTGGTGAATTTGGGGAAGGTTATATTCGAGTTGGATTATTAGTAGATGAGGATCGTTTAGAAGAAGCTGTTGAGCGTATTGAAAAACTAGGTATTTTTCAATAACTTTTACGGGGAACATTCAATCCAGTGAATTGTTCCCCTAAAAGTTAATGACTCTTACAGTGCTTGATCCTTCCAAAAATTTTGACTAACATGGTGTTCTGGTCTATACGGTTGAATTGAATACCCTTCTTTTTGGAGCCATTCAATAATTCTAGGTAATGCTTTACTGGTTTGAACACGATCATGGAGTAATACGACAATATGTTTATCTTTAGCGAGTCTAGCTTTCTCAACACCAGTTTGAACATTTGTTACAATTTGCATATAATTTGCCTCTTTAATTTTCCAATCTACTGTATCAACGTCCCAGTCCCACATTTTATACCCTTCATTTTTCATTAATCCTCTCATGGATGATGTTACATAGGGATAACTTCCATATGGTGCTCTAACCAAAGTGGATGTATGTCCTGTCACCTTCTTCAGTAAATCTGCTTCCACCTTCATTTCCTTCATAAATGCACTTGCGGACGCATAAACCTTATTCTTCTCGTGGGTCATGCTATGAAGCCCAAGATAATGGCCTTCTAAAAAGGTTTGTCTTGTTAAAGTGGGATTGTTTTGAATACCTGACCCAATAAAGAAAAATGTTCCTTTTACGTTGTATTCCTTTAAAGTTTGTAAATGAATACTTGTATAACGATTTGGCCCATCGTCAAAGGTTAGATAAACGATTGGTTTATTCGCAGGAGTTGATACTATCGATTTTGGCTTTCTATCTTGGATAAATTTATCGATAAAATCAGGATTGCTCACGTGAGGATAGCTTTCTGAACTTAATCTAGCAGTTAAGATTGGAGATAAATAATCGACCTTAAACCCTGTAGATTCACCTAGAAAACGAATAGGTATATAAAGAACGCCTTCAATCATTTGAATAGGATTCATTCGTTCAATTTCTTGATTAATGGTAGTTTCCTTTGTGTTGTAATTGTAGGCGATAGACGTATCATTCTTAGTCATCGTAATTTGATCAGTTGTCTTAACAATATCAGCGTATAAATACTGTGCCATTTTTTCAAACGGTACAATCATTCGTCCTTTTACTAGCTTGACTTCATTTTGGTCAAAAGATAAAACTCGATCATGCAAAGCAATATAACGTTGTGTTTCAGCTTTGGCGTTCTGTACAGGTAATAACATGATAATCACCGCAATAAACAAGGTACAATACACTTGACGCTTTAATCCCATAGTAAACTAGCTCCTTTAACTATCAAACTTCTTAGACAGTTTATGAAGGAAAGGTTTAATATAGTTTCATAATCATAAAATTAATTTAATAAGACCGTTTAGTTCTTACTTGAATAGCCCTATCTCCTTAAAAAAGAACACAAAAAAACCAGTACCTTTCAGTACTGGTTTTTTAGTGCCTAGCGACGTCCTACTCTCACAGGGGGAAACCCCCAACTACCATCGGCGCAAAAGAACTTAACTTCCGTGT
>JBFELW010000498.1:0-1995 GCA_041551995.1 Paenisporosarcina sp. | reverse complement strand
TTCACGTTCTATGTTCCGAAGAAAGAAAGTTTAGCAGTTGCTGAAACAACACTCACAACAGATAGACAAACTCTATTTGCATTAGAACAACAGCTCGCTGATCAACCAGAAATACCGATTGTCAGTTCACTCGAGTTACAAAAGAAAGTTCCGATTGATCCATTGACAGAATTAATCATTTTGCAAATTGAAAAAGCTGAAGTCGTGTCGGATTCTCTTGTTCAATCGATTGGTTTTTCAGAAGGTCCTTTTGTTATTGAAGCGCCACCTGAAGGAGTAGAAACACTTCAACAACTTCTCGTCAACTTATCTATCGAGACAACATCGTATGCTACTTTAGAAGCTTTCGTTGATGAGATTGAGAAATTAGATCGTATATTAATAGTAGACAATATCTCATTCAGTTCACCAGGAGAAGTTACGACAGAGGAATTAGAACCTGCCAAATTGCAACTCTCCTTGTCATTCACAGCATTCTACCGACCTGACCTACTAGAACTCCTTGATGAAGGACCGAAAGTTGATACACCTGATCCTGCAGACAAATCGAACCCATTGCCTTCAAACGAAGTTATCGATGATGGAGAAGTAGTTACTACAGAAGCTGATGTAACGATTACTGAAACTATCGATGCAGAAGAGGCTGATAGTGAATCTGTTGATGAAGCATCGAGTGAAGCCAATTCTGTTACACGAGCTCCTGCTACTACAAAACCAATTACAAAGGTAGCAACTGCACAATCAACTAAAACTGCAGCAGAACAAAAAGATCAACCGTATACAGTAAAATCAGGCGACACTCTATATTCCATTTCGATGCAACACTATGGAACTCCACAAGGTATAGAGAATATCAAAGCAGCCAATGATTTACCATCAAATAAAGTAATGGTCAATGAAACAATAATCATTCCATATTAAACAACAAAAACTGGAGAGCGCATCATTTCTCCAGTTTTTGTTTCATTACTTTTAAATAGCCTCTGATTTAAATCATTAAATGTTCAAAACGTTTTGTACCAATATAGTTAATCGTTCCTGTTAGAAATGATATGGAGTCTTTACTCTTTATGAGGACGAACAGGTAAACTTCCTTAAGTTTATAGATAATATTGAATAATAGGCGCATGAGAATGTTTCGCCACTATGCCTCAAAGCATGAAGAATGATAATATGTGGTTTTCATATTGGTTGGCTCATGCGGAACAAGCAGCAAGCACGAATGTATGATAAATAAACTATTTTTAGCTGACTCTAGTCGTATTAATAGTATAAGTCATTATAAGAGATTTTTTAGAAATGATTGGAGTGAAGGGCGGCGACTCCAGCGGGGAAAGTGTGTCCAGGTGTGACCCCGCAGAGAGCGAAGCGATCGAGGAGGCACACGGACCACCCGCGGAAAGCGTCCGCCCGTAACGGAAATCAACTGTGTTCTTTAAACGAGCTTGTTCAAAATGAAATAGCAATCCTATGAAAGAGGGAAACTTATGGAACTTCTTTATACCACTTTATTTTTTATCTACGGACTTATATTCGGTTCATTTTTTAATGTCGTTGGCTTACGCGTTCCGAAGAATGAATCAATCGTTAACCCGCCGTCCCATTGTACGATCTGTGATCGTCGTTTAACATTTAAAGATCTAGTCCCTGTATTTTCATTCGTATTCTTAAAAGGGAAATGCCGAGGCTGTGGCACGAAAATTAATTGGATTTATCCAGCGATGGAACTTACAACAGCCGTGCTATTTGCTTTTGCTTACTGGAAAATCGGTTTTTCACTTGAACTAATCGTTGTGATTTTATTTATTTCCATGCTGATCATCATCACAGTTTCTGATTTCGCATATATGCTAATTCCTGACAAAGTCTTGTTATTCTTTGGTGCCTTATTAATCATCGCTCGTGCCTTTTCTCCACTAAATCCATGGTGGGATAGCATCATTGGTGCTGTCGGAGGGTTCGGTTTGTTGTTATTAATTGCGATATTGTCGAAAG
>JBFELW010000497.1:0-1995 GCA_041551995.1 Paenisporosarcina sp. | reverse complement strand
TACTTCATCTGGAGCAGCTTGCAGCACCATTAATAATTGATTGTCTACATTGATACATACGCCTGCGGCACCTTTCCACACAAACATTGATCCTGTCCCCCTTATTTATGTAACTTTATTCTTCATCATTAACCTCAATGTTCATATATCATTTTGCGTGTCATTCCACCATCAATGACTAGGTTAGTACCCGTCACAAAATCATTTTGTGGATCTGTTAAATAAATACATGCTTTTGCAATATCGGAAGGTTTACCTACACGACCTGACAAATGTTGTGCATGATCAATATCTCGAAGTTCACTGTAATTTTCCGTTTCAATCCACCCTGGTGAAATGGCATTCACTGTAATGCGATGTTCCGCAAGTGACGATGCAAGTGCATGTGTAATCGAGACAATCCCACCTTTGGTTGCGGCATATGCTTCTGAATTGGGTTCCGACATGGTTGCTCGAGTAGAAGCAATATTGACAATAGATCCGCCACTTTCTTGCTTGCGCATTTGTAATGCAGCTTCACGAGAGCATATGAAAACACTTCGTAAATTCGTATTGATTACGTCATCCCACTCATCTACCGATAAATCAAAAAGTGGTTTAAAATCACTTTTTCCAGCGTTATTAATCAGGATGTCGATACGTCCAAATTTGTTTAGGGTTTTTTCCATTAAGTTTTTAATATCCTGTTCTTTGCGTACATCTGTTTGAATGAAGTGACTCCCTACTAATTGGTCGCTGACAATTTCGCCATTCTTCTTATCCATATCAGCTAAGACCACTTGGCATCCTTTTGCAATATAGGCTTCCGCTATTCCTCTTCCAATACCATTAGATGCACCTGTAACAATCACAACTTGTGCTTGATTCATAGTTAAAGCCCACCTTTCCATACTATCTTGTCCACCATTCATTTATGATAACGATTGTTATAACCACCGCAATGGCTAAAATATAGAACCAATCAGGTACTCCACTGAAATCAAACATTACATCCCATCCATTCTGTTAAGACATTCATATAATAAGCTTGTCTAAATATGATAACATGGTTTTAGTTGATAGATGGAGGATGAACTATGACACACTTAAACAATAATTTAGCACGCTTTAATCCCGTAACAGTCATCGGGGCAGGCACTATTGGACTTTCATGGGCTACATTATTCTTAGCACATGGTCTTACAGTCCGGTTATATGATCCAAGACCCGATTTAAAAAAAGTGGCAGATCAACATTTTAAATCTATTGGTTCTACATTGTCGTTACTGGGATTATCTGAAACTGGCTATGAATCACGACTATCTCTTAGCTCTGATTTGCAACAGGCGATGACAGGTGCAGCAATCATTCAAGAAAACGGTCCAGAGAAATTGGAATTAAAACAAGAATTATTTGCGGAAATTGAGAAGCATATAGAGAACCATACGCTATTACTTTCATCATCTTCAACGATTCCTGCTAGCGACATCTCATCTTTAATGAAAGATCCGAGTCGCATGCTGATTGGGCATCCATTTAACCCCCCGTTAGTTATGCCTTTAGTTGAAGTCGTACCGGGAACCTATACGTCTAATGAAGCTGTTGAAGATGCACTCCTATTTTATAAAGCACTAGGGAAAGCTCCTCAACTTATTCAGAAAGAAGTGTTTGGATTTGTTGCCAATCGATTACAGTTTGCTATGTTGCGTGAAGCAATGCATTTAGTGAATGAAGGTGTTGTGGCTATGGAAGACGTGGACGAAATTGTAAAGGATTCCATTGGGTTACGCTGGGCTGCGGCAGGCCCCATGCTCGGCATGCATTTGGGTGGTGGCCAAGGGGGTATGGAAGCATTCATGCGTCATCTAGGACCTACAATGGAGAAAAGTTGGGCAGCTCAAGGTGATTTAGTAATGAATGAGGAGACGATTAAACGTCTAGCAGAAAAATCTCGTGAATCTTATGGTAGTAAAACAATTGATGAACTTGCAGAAATTCGTGACCGGAAGCAAATGG
>JBFELW010000496.1:0-1995 GCA_041551995.1 Paenisporosarcina sp. | reverse complement strand
CATGTATGTGATGACACAAACTGGCTGGATAGAAGTCATTTGCGGAAGTATGTTTTCCGGTAAGTCAGAGGAATTAATTAGACGAGTGAGACGAGCGCAATTTGCAAAGCAAAAGATTGCCGTGTTTAAACCAAGAATAGATACTCGATATAGTAAAGAAGCAGTAGTGAGTCATAATGGGACAACCGTTATTGCGATACCTGTAGAGCGATCAAAAGATATATGGGAGTACATATCAGATGAATACGATGTGATTGGTATTGATGAAGCGCAATTCTTTGATGAGGGAATAACAGAAGTAGTTCAACACTTAGCAAACCATGGATTCCGTGTTATTGTCGCAGGACTAGATCAAGACTTCAGAGGGGAACCATTTGGTCCAATGCCACTGATGATGTCGGTTGCTGAACAAGTGACAAAACTTCAAGCGGTTTGCCAAGTTTGTGGTTCACCTGCTAGTCGAACGCAACGTCTAATCAATGGACAACCTGCTGGGTATGAAGATCCAATTATATTAATAGGTGCGACTGAAGCATATGAGCCGAGATGTCGTCACCATCACGAAGTACCTTCAGGTGTAACACATCAAACCACATTAACATATGAAAAAGAGTAGCTATAGCTGCTCTTTTTTCATTAGGTGAAAAGAAACTGGGGTTAAAAAATCGGGTTACCTTTTTTCGGATATTAGCTAGGGTAGCGTTTTTTACCACTTTTCTATATAATTAGACTGTTAAAGATATGAACGGATGAGGTGAAAGCATGTTTGACCGCTTACAATCGGTAGAAGACCGATACGAACGACTAAATGAATTACTTAGTGACCCTGCAGTAGTTAATGATACAAATAAGTTACGTACGCTTTCAAAAGAACAATCAGACTTACAAGATACTGTTGAGGTTTATCGTGAATACAAGCAAGTGAAAGAACAACTTGCTGAAGCAAAGACTATGCTCGAAGATAAGCTCGATGCTGAAATGCGTGAAATGGTAAAAGAGGAAATGAACGAATTGGATCCTCAAATCGAGAAGCTGGAAGAACAGCTGAAATTACTCTTAATTCCAAAAGACCCGAATGATGATAAAAACGTAATTATCGAAATTCGTGGAGCGGCAGGTGGAGATGAGGCGGCATTATTTGCAGGAAACTTATTCCGCATGTACAGCCGTTTTGCAGATGCCCAAGGTTGGAAAGTAGACATTATGGACGCTTCCCCTACGGGAATTGGTGGTTACAAAGAAGTCGTCTTTATGATCAATGGAAAAGGCGCTTATTCAAAAATGAAATATGAAAACGGTGCACACCGCGTTCAACGTGTGCCAGAGACAGAATCAGGAGGTCGTATTCATACTTCAACAGCTACAGTGGCATGCTTGCCTGAAGTAGAAGAAGTCGATGTTGAAATTCATGAAAATGATATTCGAACAGATACGTATGCTTCATCTGGTGCTGGTGGTCAATCCGTAAATACGACGATGTCAGCCGTTCGATTAACACATATTCCAACTGGAACTGTAGTAACATGCCAAGATGAAAAATCGCAAATTAAAAACAAAGCTAAAGCCATGACAGTTCTTCGTGCCCGTGTAGCGGATAAGTTCCGACAAGAAGCACAAGCAGAATATGATTCAGTACGTAAATCAGCAGTAGGAACAGGGGATCGCTCTGAACGAATTCGTACGTATAATTATCCTCAAAATCGAGTAACGGACCACCGTGTAGGATTAACGATTCAAAAGCTTGATCAGATCATGGAAGGCAAGCTCGATGAAATCGTGCAGGTATTGATTCTAACGGATCAATCAGAACGATTAGATCGAATGAACGAAGCGGATGTATAAGTATGTATATGAGGCCCTATCAAGGGCTTCTTCTTTTTTAAGTGAAAGAGGAAGAGAAGAACCTGTCGCTCGACTATTATTACAGCATGTTTTACAAAAGACGCATGCACAGTTACTGGCTGATATGCGACAAGAAATCACAAATGCAGAATT
>JBFELW010000495.1:0-2004 GCA_041551995.1 Paenisporosarcina sp. | reverse complement strand
TCGGTGTGAAAGGAATTTTTCTTCTCCTGGGTGCTTTGGGGTTCGCCACCATGTGGGAAGCCGTGTTTGCGGATGTAGGTGTTACGGTCATTGCCGTAATCAATGCCATGAGAGCTATGAATACAGATAGTTTATAAGCAAGAATAATAGACTAAAACCAGTACGTCTTCAACTTTGATGATGAAGAGTACTGGTTTTAAAATGCAGTTTTCGTAAATTCAGGCGAGGAAACCGCTACGCCTTTAGGCTAGCGGAGGAATCGCCATCCTCCTTTCTATCAATAGTGATTTTCTTGTACTCAATAAATTAATATTCTTGCAATTTATGCTCCCCTTGTTAACCTTGTCTCCACTTAATGTTCTTATGTCAAAGAATCCTGAGTTTCTTCTGCCGAATATAAAATATTTCTTATTGTCATATTCAACCTTATCAAACAGCCTAAATCCTTTTACTAAGTACTGAGCTTGATTCAATTTCTTTTTTCCACCCTTGAGAATGTTGGCTTTGTGAATTTGTCTATTCTGACACCTTTTCTTTTCCATATAATGCCAATCTTCACAAGGTTTTGATAATGGATTGCCACTAATACACCTTGAGTCTACTCTATGGGATTTTTCCAATCCATTTTCAATGCGTGTGTTTTTAGTGATATACCCATATGTCATTGAAACATTCGAATATCTTGCCTTTAATTGTTCATAAAATGACCATCTCATAATTCCCATAAATGTGGCATCTTTGAATGATTTTACACGTTTAATTTTCAGCTCTATTTTGCCTTCGTGATAATCATTATGACATATTTCGCAAAGTGTTACTAAATTATTAGGACTATCACCGCCCATCTTTCGAGATTCGATATGATGAACATTTAGTATATTGTCTTTCGACCTGCCTTTGCAGTGTTGACAAGTATGATTGTCTCTAAATAGTACATATTCTCTTACATTCCAAAAACCTAACTGATTTCCTTCTTGATATTCTATCCCATTTATTTCTGGATTTTGTATCTTTTGGATATCGAATGAAGCAGTTTCAACAATTATTTTAGATATCGGCAATATAGAGTGAACCATGTTTACAATATTAATATGACTATCTATTTTATGTTGAATGCTTGGAGCTAACCAACCTTTATTTTTCTTTCTGTTTTGAAACCTCACTTCTCTATATCTTAATCTGTTTCTTCTTGCTCTTCTATTCTGTCTACGTGTTGAAATTAAATCAACAATATCGTTTCTTAGCTTGTATTCAGCCGAGAACATTTCTCTTTTCTCTGTAGTCGCAGATATGCCAACAAATTTTGAGCCTGCATCTACGCCAAGATTAATTTCTTGCTTAGATTCTCCTGTCTGTACAATCAATTGGATTGTAAAAGGTTCTCTTTTGCAAATTTTAGCCTTGCCACTTTTAAGTAGCTTTCTTGCTTTCAGTTGTGTGGTTGGCATTAATGGTTCTCTTCTTTGATTAATAACGAATACTCTCAAGTTTCGCTCTCCTTTCGGGTGATGTAGTCTTAGCCAATGTTGTAATAGCTTGTATGTGAGGACATACACATTCGGTTGACCGCTCCTACCTCTCAGAGCTTTTACAGAGCCGACACAGTTGCATAGAACTAGACTAAACATTCTATGGTGTGATAACTAAAACAACGTAGTTAATTTAATAACTTAGGCTAGTCAATAAGGCTTTTACAAGCCCCGAACCTTTAGGTTCGTGGGTCATTGACAATAGATTTTTAAAGAGCCTGATAAAACTAATTCTCAATTTCAAATTCTCTGGAAACGTAATAGTATCCTTTCCTTGGTTCCTCTACTTTTCTCAACTCATTGTATTCTGTGAGCATGAAAGTCTCGATGATTCTGTATTTACCAGTCTTAATGCCCTTCCAGTAATCCAGATCGATTTTATGACTCTCCTCCCTTCCAGATGAGAGGTTATAAAGATCCGGTGTAAATAAGACTTCAGGGTCTATTCTATCTATTCTATACCACTTTCCGAATC
>JBFELW010000494.1:0-2011 GCA_041551995.1 Paenisporosarcina sp. | reverse complement strand
TGGAATCATGTACGTAAGCATTTAGAGCAATCGAACCTTGTATATACACACCTTCCAAAACGGTAGGAAAGTGCTCATTCACTAACGCGATATAATCTTGTAAAATTTCATCAACTTCAACTGGCACTTCATTCATTCGATTCTCTCCCTACTTACACTAATAAAGACCTTATGTCATCCCATCCATATACTATTTCATTTAGTTTTTGACCTGCCATCTTTACCTCTAAAAGGTCAATCTGTTTTCCACCGATCGCCTCATAAAAATAACGAGAACTATTTTGCTCAAGCACTAAAACGATCATTGAATATATATCCGATTTTATAAGGTCATCAATAACTGATTTTATAAGCATCTTTCCAATGCCTTGTCCTTGGTACTCTTTTAGAATATAGATTGCATATAACTCTCCGGTAAAGTCCTTATACTTTTCACTTCTTTCTTTTCCTCCGACGGAAAAGCCGACAATCTCGCCTTTTTCATTTTCAGCGACATACACTCTACTTTTTGACATATTGTCTTCCCATAGCTTCTCTCGTCCTTCATAGGATAAACCGTTTAAATATTCATCTGGAATGATAGTAGCATAGGTACTCCGCCAACTATCCACATGTACTTTGGCAATTCCTTTGGCATCCGATAACACGGCAAGTCTAATGATCATGAATTTATCCCCTTTAACTAATTAGGAACAAGGATTGGTTTTACATGCACACCCTTGATTTCAAGCCTTTATTCATTAATCTCAAAAATTAACACATCAAATAATTTGCCATTGGTATACAGGAATACTGCCCATTCTCCAGCCTCAGGAACTTTAACACTGGACGGGGCATGGGCATCTGCCCCATTATTAGGTCCTCCCATTTGAATCGTCCATGCTGGCCACTTCAATAGTTGATGAATTTTCTGCGTTTCTCTGTGATAACCAACTACAGTCATTTCAACATCATCTGGTACATTCCATAGATGCCACATCCATTTTTGACCGGTTAAACTCGGAGCATCAACGCCAATAACACCGGATTTGTTTTCATTTCCGATAATACCTCTATCTCCAAACTCTACTGCTTTATTTTCCCACTTTATGTTTTCAAAATCACTCTTTTGAATAAAATCAGGTAAGCCTTCCGGTAAGTTTATTTCCTCATTCATGTCTGAACACCCCACAGTAATCAGTAACATTCCTATTAGTATCAATAACCAAAAGTATTTTTTCATTATTTCATCCTCCCGTTATCAGCATTCCGAATAAAATGATTAGGAGAGATATCGACATGAACCCTATAAAAAAGTAACCAAAGTATCTCAAGGGTTTAGGTAGTTTTTTAAAATCCACATTTGACGGAATCGTTCCTTCTATATTTTTCATATGTTCCATTGCATCATTCATTGGCTTTTTATCTGTCAAAATTCTTCCTCCCTTACTCTAAAAAGTGGATATTTTCACATAGGTGTTTCCTTTCCATCAAAAATCTACTCTTCCGAACAATTCATCTTACTCAATACCATTAAATTCAATATTTGTTTGAGATATTCCTTCTATAGATTGCAGAAGACCCCATTTAATTGAGATTAAGGGGGCTTAAGAGTCTACGTTGTAATACTGCCTAATTTCTGCTTCGAAGGGCTATATAAAGTGGTGAAGTTCGTATTATTCAATAAAAAAATCCTACCTGCTAGATAACAGGTAAGATTATTGTTTTACTGATATCGCTTATGAATATTGTTTTTTTTGTAGGTACCCGCTTCACTAAATTCAACTAACTCCAATGAAAGAGCTAGTGATCGCTTGTCAAACACCTCGGAAAAGTGTTCCGTAACCACTTCAAACAGAGCTTGACATGTCTCGTCCTTCACTTCATTTGTGCGCCCCGCACCTATTTTAAATGTAACATGGACAAATGCATCATCAACTGTACCATCTGCAACGCAGTAATCATGAAGTTCAATTGCTCTAGACCTAATTCCTCCAATAGGGAAAACAGGTGATCTAGCAATAAGAACATT
>JBFELW010000493.1:0-2011 GCA_041551995.1 Paenisporosarcina sp. | reverse complement strand
TACTCGGATTAGGATCGCCTGCCATCACATAAGGGATGAGTGCTTTTTTATTTTGTGCTTTTAGGGTTTCAAAGGTGCTTTCAATTCGAGTCATAAGGTTTCTCTTTTAAAATCTAAAGTTTCATCTGTATTTACAGTAATTGGTATAATCAGAGATTTGGATGATTCCATTTCTTCACATATGAAGTTAAGAGATATTTCTCCACGCCCTGTACATAAAGGAATTATAACTAGTTCATCCAAAATTTCTTCATAACGCGTATGTAATAGATACGGGATATTTATTATGACGCTGTTTTTTTGAATTTTGAGAGTGAAGTTCTTATTGTCGAAAATTGGTAAGTCTTTCATTGGAGGAAATGACATAATATAGTCATTAGTATTAGACATACTAGGAAATAAATATCCCATTTTCTGCTTAGTCATTAATCTTTTTTTAGCGACTTCAACTGGGTTCTCTGGGAATATATCTTTGGGGTAAGACTTATTTTCTATATCTACACTTTCGACAACTTTAACAAAATCTGGGAACTTAATGTAAACATCAATATAATTAGCTTTACTATTACCATCATTCTTTATAGAAAAATCAAAAGGTTTGGAAAAAGTAGATAGATAGTATTCTTTAATTTTCTGATTGTAATCATCAATGGCTAACTGTAAGGGAAGATTTTTGTTGTACTCCCTAATAGAAGATAATAACAACTCTTCTTCCAAACCTTCTGGCACCTCTAATGGTAATTCTTCAAGAGAATCTCTGAGAAATTCATTCCATTCAACCTGAGGAATAGCCAGATCTACTGAGATTACATAATGCAAATCTAATTCTATAATAGGGTTTCTCTCACCAATTAACTCCCGTAGCTGAGATAATTCCTCTTTTAATTCTCTGTTCTCCTTAGACAACGCAACTAATTCTTTAGTAGCATCTTCCGATATCGAATCACCCCTAATCCAACCCACACGATTTTTGCGAGGAATCTGTTTCATTAGTGCCATACTAACCCTATGAGCTAGATCATCAGAGTTAGTCCAAATCTCTCTCATTTTGTTCTCTTGAACTTTTAATCTAAAATCCTGCAATTTCTGAATCTTTACAGGGTCATTTTCTCTCTCTTGAGGAGTAGTAGCCAAAGTCTCATCTTTAACAAATGTTAAAATTGGAACACCTATCTTCTTTGCATAATCGTACTCTTTTTCAGTAAAACTTATTCCCTCTTTCGTAAGACTACCGTAGCGATTTCCAACTAATATTATATAAAAGTCACTAGAATCGATAGTTTCTTCAATAATTTGCCACTGCTCATCATCAGCTGCACTAAACATCTCCATACCAATAGGGAAGTGATAGAGCTTTAAGATTGCCTCTATCACTTTATTACGTGGTTCTACCAAATCCACGTACGTAGAACTGATGAAAATTTGATATTTCTTATTCATCTACAGCTCAATCCCTTCTGCTTTCATCACTGAATGCAAATCTTTATCGCCACGACCAGACATATTGACGATAATAGTTTGATCAGGAGTCATCGTTTTAGCCAGCTTCAGCGCATAAGCAACCGCATGAGCAGATTCAAGCGCCGGAATGATGCCTTCTTTACGCGTGACTTCATGGAAACCTTCTAACGACTCCTTATCGGTACAACCAACGTATTCAACGCGCTTCATATCTTTTAAGAAGCTATGCTCAGGACCGACACCAGGGTAATCAAGACCTGCAGAGATAGAATGGGTTTCTTGGATTTGACCTTCATCATCTGCCATCAAGTAAGTACGGTTACCGTGTAATACACCAATACGACCAGCAGCTAATGGTGCTGAATGGCGACCCGTCTCAATACCATCACCTGTTGCTTCCACGCCATACATTTTGACATCAGTATCATTTAAGAAGTCAAAGAACAGGCCAATGGCATTTGAGCCGCCGCCAACACAAGCGACTAGCGCATCTGGTAATTTACCCGTCATTTGCAGATGTTGCACACGCGCTTCTTTACCAATAATTGCT
>JBFELW010000492.1:0-2012 GCA_041551995.1 Paenisporosarcina sp. | reverse complement strand
TGACCATAGTTCAACAGATCGTTTAAAGGTAACCTTACGTCGCCATATTGATGAAATGTTACAAGGACAAGTGAATGAACCATACATAAAACAACGTCATACGATTGCTCATGTACATGTACGTATTGGCCTTGGCACAAAATGGTATATGGGGTCGTTCCAATCCATTGTATCTGGTTTAAC
This sequence comes from Paenisporosarcina sp., assembly GCA_041551995.1. GTDB lineage: Bacteria > Bacillota > Bacilli > Bacillales_A > Planococcaceae > Paenisporosarcina. The sequence goes on along the minus strand of JBFELW010000492.1, from coordinate 1,829 downwards.
TGACATCATTTTTGGACTTCACATGTCAGCTGAGGATACAGCTCAAGCTATAAAAGCTGTAACCAAAATTCTAAATTTAGAACAGCAACTAGTCATAGAGGCGTACGATGAACAACACGGACGTATTCGCCAAGAGGCAGCTGAAGCTAAGGCCCTATTAGTCTCAACTGTACACTCAACTGCTGAGGAATTAAGTGCAATTAGTGAAGAAACGAATGCTTCTATTCAGCAATTATCATCCGAATCAGAAGAAATCGCGAATTATACGAAACAAGGATTATATTTCGTTAACTCAACTGAGGAAAAATCTCAATCTGGTAAGGTATTATTGGATCAACAAAGCAATCAAATGAAATCCATACTGGACAGTGTAACGACTCTAGAAGAAACAATGAATAAGTTACGCATTTCTTCTCAAAAAATCAGTGAAATAGTAGGTCTTGTAACTTCGATTGCTGACCAAACTAACTTACTTGCACTTAACGCTTCTATTGAAGCAGCGCGTGCTGGTGAACACGGTCGTGGATTCGCTGTTGTGGCTGATGAAGTACGTAAACTTGCTGAAGAAACAAAATCCGCTGTACAAAGCGTATCCTCTTTAATCCAACAAACGGAAGTGAGCATTACAAATATGGAGTCTTCAGTTAAACATGTGGACACTCAAATACATGATTCTGTAGATACTCAACAACAATTGTCATTATCTTTCAATACAATTGTGGATGCAATGACAGGCATTAAAGATCAAAGTGAGCGAACGACGGAACAGATTGTTACGATGTCGAATGTATTAGATGAGTTAACACATGCTACGACTCAAGTTGCTAGTTCATCTGACCGTCTAATTACTACAATTCAAGATATTTAAATAAAAAGACATCGCCCCATATAGGAGCGATGTCTTTTTCATTAAGCTGTCACATCTCGTTTTATAAATGATAGATAACTAATCACTAAGAAAATGATCATGTAGACAGACAAGACTGCGATTGAGAAGGCCCATGTGATTCCAGGGATAAACATTTGTCCCGTGATAAAACCTGTTAAGTCTGTATGTGCAAAAATAATGTATTTTGCTATTTCATATTTGCTTAAAAAGAACACGATATTCGGTCCCACAAACAATAGGAATATAGATAATCCGATGGCTAGAGAACTTGAACGGAATACACTCCCAATCATGAACGCGAATGTCGTATAAATTACAATACCTACAAATTGTAAACTATACAAGGCTATGACTCTTCCCCAATATGACACTTCCACAACGGAACCATTCTGATAATCTAATATCGTCATACTTCCAGAGTCAAAGAACATGTAACCAGCAAGGATAGTCGCCAGAAATGCTAATACCGTTAAAGTTAATGCGTATAGCAACGAAGTGATGTACTTAGAAGTTAAGATCTTCCAACGTTTGACTGGTCGGCTTAATAACATTTTTATTGTCCCTTGTGAGAATTCTGCAGAAACAATACTTCCAGCCGCAATGACATTGAACAAGATTGCCATGGATAACAAAACATGTGAATCATATACATGTTGCTCTCGGCTATCACTTTCTGAAGGTGCTTGGTTTTTATCTAGTCGGTAATCAATGATGGCTATTTCTTCTTCTAATTGCTTTTTGGTAGCATCATCTATATTGGGATCTGCTATCTGCGTTGTGAAGATTGCTTTACTTTCTTCTAAACTTGCCTCCCACGAAGGTTGATTACCAGGCTGTTGCATATTTGAATCAGCCCATTTTGTAATTCCTGAAACTCCAATTAAGATAAGTATAAGTATTCCAGCCATAATCCATGTGGCTTTTTTATGCCATAATTTCA
>JBFELW010000491.1:0-2027 GCA_041551995.1 Paenisporosarcina sp. | reverse complement strand
CCATCAGGATTTTTTGTTACTGTAACAGCATCATCTAAATCTTTTGCATCTGCACCATCAATTGTTACAATTACTTCGTCTCTAAGATCACGACGTCCTTGTAGATCAGATTCAGCTATTTCATCCGGTACTGCATTCGCTTGCTCTAAAACCGCTTCTGTAAATTCTGTCTCTATGCCATGTTTATGAATAATTGACAAAATATCTACACCAGGATCATTCTTGTGGCCTAAAATTTGAGTTACCATACCAGTAGCTGACTTTCGTCCATCTGGCCACCCTGTAATTTCCACAACAACTTTATGACCATCAATTGCTCCAAGTGTATCTTCTTTTGCTACGAATATATCCATTGATATTTTTTTATCATCTGGAAGTACAAATCCAAAGCCTTTATTGTCTTGGAACTGGCCTACCACTTTTGAAATTCCTCGTTCAATGATCTTGGTGATAGCACCTTCTCGTCGATCACCAGAACTTGAACTCGATACACGCACTAATACCGTATCACCATTCATAGCTCCATTAATTTCTGTTGGCGGGATGAAAACGTCATCCATTCCATCTTCTGCTGGAGAAACAAATCCAAAGCCACGGGCATGACCAATAAACTTACCACGCATTAAATTCATTTTTTCTGGTAGTCCATATCGATTCGATCTTGAACGAATGACGATTCCTTGTTCCTCTAAGCGGGTAAGGGTTTTTACTAATTCCTTAAAGTCCTCGGAATTATCCAATTCAAAGTGGGTTTCTACCTCTTGTACCGTCATAGGTTTATAATTTTCTTCTCGCAAAAGTGCGACTAATTGTTCTTCTAAAGATTGCACCATCGTACATCCCTCCTACTTACAGCGTGTGCTAGGATGGCAGTTTTTACACCTGCCACTCTAGTGACTGTAAAAATTCTAATATGTCTTCGTGTAGCTGTTCTTTTTCAGGACCCAATGTAACAACATGTCCTGATTCCTCATACCAATTAAGTTGTTTCTCAAAAGATTCAGCCGAATCATGTATAACGTTGGCCGAGTCAATATCTATTACATCATCCTGTCTTCCTTGTACGACTAACAAAGGAGAATACACATGATCTACATGGCTACGTACGTCATACACGAGGTCCCTTAACTCTGAAAGTGAATCCATTTTTTGTTTTTGCAACGCTTCTACTTCTTCTTCGATAAGGTTTGCTTCTTTTCCTTCAAATCTTTTGTATTCTCGAGCATACTTTAACACGCCTTTATACATCAAGTCGGTTGTTTTCATTGACCTAGGAGCGCACATGGTAACGATGCCCTTTATAGGTACTGTATATCCCAATTTTAATGAAAAGACTCCACCTAAAGATAATCCAGCAACTGCAATTTCTTCATAGCCAGCAGACTTTAATTGATCATAGCCACGCATGACATCTTTCCACCAGTCTTGGGGACCTGTATGTATTAATTCTTCAGGCGGTACACCATGTCCTTTATAATGAGGAGCTAATGACGTATATCCATTTTTCTCTAAAAAACGGCCGAGCATTCGTACATCTGAAGAATTTCCTGTAAAACCATGTAACAATAAAACGGCTCTTTTACCCGCTTCAAAAAAGAACGGTTTGGGTTGCGCGATTCGCATTCAAAAAACCTCCATCAATATAAGAAAAGCACAAAGCGCTACCTACCTCGACTTCAACAGTTCAAGAAAACTATTGGGTGGGGTTAGCTGACGCTTTGGAACTAAACATAGTTATTACATATCTTGTATAATTTATACTACCTTAAACTATAAGAAAACGCCTAACCAATCAGTCGGTCAGGCGGTTCGTATGTGTTGATTATGATTTGGTCACGGCTAGTGCCAAAATAAAAAATAATACCGCTAATACAATCGTTACTCGGTGCAATACAAGATCAATTCCTCTTGCTTTTTGCTTTCCGAAGAGTTGCTCAGCTCCCCCAGAGATGGCTCCTGATAGACCTGCACTTTTCCCTGATTGTAACAACACAACAACGATTAATGCGAGCGAATTGATGACCAAT
>JBFELW010000490.1:0-2027 GCA_041551995.1 Paenisporosarcina sp. | reverse complement strand
TATGTCGGTGTTTTGATGGCAGGGATTATTGGTTCGGTCGTTCAACCATGGAATTTATTTAATGTGTTAATACCTTTTCTTTTAACAATTGGCGGTATTTTATCGGCCATTGTAGGAATCTTATATTCAGATTACTATCTTCTTAGAAAGCGAAGAGTTAATGTACCTGAACTTTACGAGAGTAATGGACAGTATCGTTATATGAACGGTGTGAACATGGCAGGAATGCTTTCTTGGGTTGTTGGAGGATTAGCGTCTTACTGGTTATCCAATTATTCGTTTCTTGTCGGTTTTGTTGTAGGAGCAGCTTGTTATTATGTATTGGCTAAGTATTGGTGGTTTAAGAAATATCCTCAAAGTGAGCTACAGAATCCGAGTGATGAACTATATTTAGGTATGACAGTTGGAAGAGACTGGATTATATCTGAATATGAAGAAGATATCAAAAAGTAATGGTATGATCAAAAAAATTGTGAATGGGGAGGCTAAATAAATTGAGTTCATATCTTGAATATGCGGTTGAGAAAGAAAAAGTTGATTTTTATCAGCATAGTGGCTACAGGATTACTAATGTAATAGAGTCACTTGATGGAGCTTACGTTGAATTTACGCAACAAGAAAATAGTGAAGATAAGCAAAGTCTAGTGGTAAGTACAGCAGACGGAAGGAAATATCTTTCTTCTTTAGTGTTTGAGCAACAAAAAGAGCAATGACCACTAGTGAAATCAGAATAGGTTTTAAATAATATGAAAAAACCCAATCCGTAAAGGAATGGGTTTTTTGTTTCATTTATTTTTCTTGAATACTTGAGCGTTTGGGATTGTTTAATAAATGTTTGATTTCTTTAAATCCAACAAATGTTTTTTTCGTTTTATCATATAAACGGAAGTTAATCGATTTTAAACTTGTACCAAGAGTAATCGTTGTCGCATTGTGAAGTGGAGGTGTAGATTCATGTGCTTGAGCTAATCTGTAATTTGGTACTCGTGGACTTAAATGATGTACATGGTGATAACCAATATTACCAGTTAACCATTGAAGCACCTTTGGCAATTTGTAAAAAGAGCTACCATCTACAGCTGCCTTCACATAATCCCATTGTTCTTCATCTTCGAAGTATGAATCTTCAAATTGATGTTGAACATAGAATAACCAAATTCCAAGAGATCCAGCGACGATTAAGATTGTTCCTTGTATGATTGCAAATGCTGGCAAACCAATCCACCAAATCATTCCCGCATATAAAGCAACAATTATGATGTTAATTAAATAGGTGTTATTACGCTCTTTTGGACGTGCATCTTTACGATTAAAACGGTTTGACACTAAGTATAAAAACAACGGTCCAAGACCAAACATAACTACTGGATTACGGTATACACGATAAGCAAAACGGCGACCAGGTTTAGCTTCAATATATTCATCAACTGTCATAACCCAAACATCGCCAGTTCCGCGTTTATCTAAGTTACTGCTAGTTGCATGGTGAATGGAGTGATCACGTTTCCACTTTTCATAAGCAAAAAGAGTAATAATGCCTGTAATCGTACCTAAAATCGCATTAGCCTTTTTACTCTTAAAGAATGAACCATGTGTACAATCATGAAAAATGATGAATACGCGAATGACGAATCCTGAAGCAAGTATGGCAAACACTATTGTCAATAAGACAGAAATCTCTAAACTCTGATAAGCCAAGAACCATAGGATGAAAAATGGTGGGACTGTGTTTAGAATTTGTTTAACGCTTGCTGCTATATCCGATTTTTCAAAAGGTGCCACTAATTTACGAAGTTGCATTGTTTTTTCTTTACTCATAACGGCCTCCTATAAAGTAAGTGTTCATTCATTTTTTATTTAAAAAACATTGTTTCCTAAGAATAGGCGCTAGGAGCAGATAATAAAAGACATAAACGTCAAGTAATGAGTATGACAAGTGTCATATAGGTATAGAGGCATATTGTTTTAAAAATGACATTACGTGTCGTATGATTTGAGAAATAGGGTATAGACAGTATGTGAAAGAC
>JBFELW010000489.1:0-2028 GCA_041551995.1 Paenisporosarcina sp. | reverse complement strand
TACTTGAAGATCATGTTACTGCACCTATTTTAAAAGAACAACCAGACGTATTGTTCATTGAGACATCCGTCATTAATAATCACAATAAAAATGTCTCATTAGAAAATACGTTCAATTCTTTAGATTCTCTATATCAACTGTATTCTCAAGCATTACCCAATACACGAATTGCTTTTTTATCGCCTAATCCTTGTACAGCGAATAAATTCGGACCAACACTCAATCAGTTTGGACTTAAATTTACGGATTATGTCGATGAAACTGCAGCATTCATTAAAAATCAAGGATGGACATATTTTGATACACACGGTGCTATGCTTTATAATATGTCGTCAAAAAACACCCCTCTTTCATCTACATTAAAGGATGGGATTCATCCAAACGACAGCGGCTACAAAATTTGGGCAGATGTCTTATGGCCATTTGTACAACAAAAACAAGGAGCATTGCCACCATCCATGTAAAACAAACATGCACATCTCGATGTCGGAGATGTGCATGTTCTTATGTGAAAAGGAATTTTGAGTCGTTTTTTGTTTCGACTTATCTCATATTGGACTTTATCTAAGTTTTTGCTCTAAGCGAGCTTATTATTATACTTGGAACTAACTAACTTTATTCCATTTCGTCAAAATCCCCTCAGAAAAGCGCCTTCTAGCTCGTCATATCTAATCCAAGTTCAAAGGTGTAGATACTTTCTTCTTACATTTAAAAGAGACTACCTGAACTACAGTAGCCTCTCAAAAACATCGTCTTATTCTTTTATTAATCCTTTTTCAATCAAGAAATCTCGAGCTACATCTTCAGGTTTTTCTTGATCGATATCCACGCGAGCATTCATTTTCTGCATATCTTCAAGTGAAATTTTTCCTGCTAATTCGTTTAACACGTCTTCAAGTTCTGGATAAGTTTCAAGAGTTTCTTGTCGTACAAGTGGTACGGCATCATATTTCGGGAAGAAGCCTTTGTCATCAGTTGTAATAGCTAAGTCAAAACGTTCGATACGACCATCCGTTGTGAAGGCTGTGATTACATCTACATCCCCTTGTTTGACTGCTTCATACATAACGTTAGGATCTAGGCTTTCTTCACCAGAGAATTCAAATGGATATTCTCCAACCATTGCATCATAACCATCTCCTGGGCGCTCATAAAAAGCATGAGGGGCTCCAAATACCATATCTTCTTTTTTTGATGCTTCGACTAATTCAGAATACGTATCCGCATTGTATGGCTTGTCTTTGCTATACGCTAACGTATACGTATTTTCAAAGCCAAGTGGCTCTAACCACGTAACACCATACTTCTCTTCATATCCTTTACGTGCACGTTCTAAAATACTTTCCGAGCTTTCGCCTTGTTCAAGATCTTCACCTAATACCGACTGCAATCCAGTTCCTGAGTACTCAACATACACATCGATATCACCTTTTTCAAGCGCTGGTGTTAATATCGCTACTTCACCGAGGCCTTCTTTATATTCCACATCATAATCTGTTTTGGATTCAACATATTGCCCTAAAATTTGGGGTAAAATAAATTGCTCGGTAAATTGTTTCCCACTAATAATAATGGGCTCATTTTTGTCTCCTTCTGCATCATTTGAAGAACCACATCCTACTAATGCGACTGATGCTAGTAGCGCTAATCCAGCTAACCGTTTTTTCATATAATTTCCTCCTATTGTGTTTTCATTCCTTTTGGCGTTGCTTTCTTCTCAACCCATTTCAATAACAAATCAAAACTAATAGCTAGTAAAGCTACAGGAAGTGCACCTGCTAAGACGAGCGAGTTATTATACGATTGTAAACCTCGATATATGACGTCACCTAAACCACCTGCTCCCACAAATGTAGCGAGCGTGGCAATCCCGACTGTTAAAACCGTAGCAGTGCGAATTCCCGCCATAATAAAAGGTAAAGCAAGTGGGAATTCAATTTGTTTTAGTATTTGCGTTGTTGTCATTCCCATTCCTCGACCCGCTTCAATGATTGATGAATCTACAGATGTAAGTCCGGTATACGTATT
>JBFELW010000488.1:0-2030 GCA_041551995.1 Paenisporosarcina sp. | reverse complement strand
GGACATGGGATCCTGGTACTAAACCTTTCCAAATGAAATCGATTGCTCCAAATTGTACAAGAAGGAATCCATAGAAGAACATAACGTGTATGGTTCCACTCTTTTTGTCTTTCATTAATTTCTTTTGACCAAATACATTGACCATGATTTTACGCATACGTGCTTTGAAATTATCCTCAAACTCTACTTTCTTACCGAGCTTGATGTATTCATAACGGGTTTTCAATAAATATGTGAAAAGTCCTAATGCGTAAGCGGTTACGACTAAAAATAAAAGCCAATTCGCAATTAAAAGCGGGCCCATTTCTTTCTCCCCTTCCTTTGAATAAATCGTATGTTGATATTATCCTAATAACAACAGTTTAGTGGATACTTAGTTTGTTGTCGATGATAACTCTAGTTTAAAACTGAATGAGCATTCAGTCAATAGCAAATATAGGCAAACTCCGATAAAGTCTAAATCTCTTAAAGAGACTGCTTGACTAGTAAGTAAATTTCAATCTCTGTTCTATAGGAATGATCCCACAACACTTTAATTAAATAATAAATAAAAAACGCAATCTTACGCAGTTTCGACTGCCTTAAGATTGCGTTTTTAGAATCGCTTGTGTCGTACACTCAAATATTCCACGACCAATTAGCTTTCCGATTTCAGTTACGGGTCCAGCATATTGCAAATGCTTTCCTACTTGAGTAGATGCGACGAGTAAACTGTCTGTCGGTGTACCTGTTGCAAGCGTTCCACTAAATGGATCCAGTACTTGAAGATGTTGAAGGGCTTTGGTTTTGGCTTCAGTAGCTGTAATCATCGCTTGAATAAATGCTTCATCAGACATAATCCCATTGACAATGACCCATGTATTAATGGTTCCAATAGGTGCTTGGCGATTATTCTCATACGATTTCGTTACATCGATTGCATTCCCAACACTTGCCGTTACGGCAATCGTTAGTTGTCCAAAGTCACCTTTGTAATCAGCAATGACCACTTTTTCTGGTGGGATAGCGGTCATCATTCCGACTGAGTCGGTGGCGGAAAATCCATGAGCTTGTAAGTAATCGAGCATTTCGCTGGTACTGTTTTCGTGTTCATATGTGTGCGGGACTTTTCGATTGATGAATGTTCGATACCAACCGGACCCCGCGTTAACAACAGCGGAAGATACGGTTTTGAGCGGATGTTCTGTTTGAAGGAGAACAAATTCTTCCGTAATACGGAAGTGTGTTTGATTAACCAAAGTGTCGGTTTTTAGGTTTTGAACGGTTGGCAATAGTGTGATCTGCGGCTTCGGCTGTTCCGGATGTGGATGGTTGACGACCCGAGCTTTGTAGACGTCTAGAATTTGTTCTTCTTTTAGGACGGCGTGTGGTTCGCCTATGTGTTTGACGGTTCCGTTTTCCATCATCAGCAGTCTGTCGCAATAGAGTGATGCGAGATTGATGTCGTGAAAGACGGAGATGACGGTCATTCCTTTGTCGATACACAGTGTTTTAATGGTATCGAGCAGTTGTTTTTGGTGCGCTATGTCTAAGTGATTTGTCGGTTCGTCAAGCAATAGGATGGGTGCTTTTTGAGCGAGTGCTTGGGCAACGAAGACTCTTTGCTGTTCTCCACCAGATAGTTGGTCAAGTGATGTGTGCTCGTATTGTGTGATGTCGGTTAGTTTCATGGCGTCCGTTACTGCTGTTTCGTCTTCGAGAGACCACGTGGAGAACCAACCTGTTTGATGTGGGTAACGACCCAGTGAAACGGTTTCGCGAACTGTATGTGTGAAGGCATGCGCATGAAGTTGAGGCAGCACAGCCATTTGCTTAGCCAATTCTTTCGAGTTGTAGGCGTTTAGTGATTTCCCATTTATGTGAACGGATCCGGTCAGGGCGGGTAAAATCCCACTAATTACTTTCAATAGTGTGGATTTCCCACTTCCGTTTGGACCGAGGATGCCGAGCATTTCGCCTTTTGAGACTTCAAAAGATACATGGTTGACGACAGGGACATCGTGATAGCCTCCAGATATATGTTCAATCTT
>JBFELW010000487.1:0-2031 GCA_041551995.1 Paenisporosarcina sp. | reverse complement strand
TACCGAAGCTTCATGGTAGTTATGAGAAGATAACGCAACGATTTTGGTCATTGGATTATAATGATCACTTAGAAATCCTTTACTTTCAACAACTTTCACATCTTGTAAACCGTTTTGATCTAAAATTAAACGAGCTACTTGAGCTCCAGTCATTCCAGAAGTAGAGCGTACTTTAGAGTACTTTTTATATGTTCTTTTGACTTTAAATTGCGCGTATAGTGGTAATAATAATAACACGGCAAAGTAGATTAAAAATCCTCCCAAATCGACCATCCTCCTATTTTCTATCTACCTACTATTTTATATCCTACTCATTAATTGAGCAACTATTTCGTTTCATTTATTGGTGACGGTTTAATGACCTTAATCGCAATTAAGATACACCCAATTGATAACCAAAATGTAAAATAACCAATACTTTGATTGTACTCACTTAAGCTTCTGTAGATTGGCATTTGTCCAAATACGTAATCAATCACATCATTATGTAATGTCCATATCGCAGCAATTAATACATGAATCCATCTAAATTTATAAAATGGAATATATAAGATGGCTTGAACAGCCATTGCAAAGTGGCTAAACACGAGCATCCAACCAACAAATCCAATTGAACCAGTCTCAAATTGTGTCCAAATATTCATAACAACTGCCCATAGACCATATTTCACTAGCGTAATCAGAGCTAAAGCTTCAATTAACTTATAGTGACGACCCAAAAGCCATCCAAATAAGGCAATGGTGAAAAATAAACTAGCAGTTGGACTATCTGGAACAAATAGTAGGAAAACGGGATCTGTTACGGCTAGTTGCCACTTGTACCAGTAATACCCATACGCAGTTCCCAATGCGTTTACGATAAATAAGAGCCACATAAACGTTTTATTAAATAAAAGAAATTTTACTTGAGCAATTAAATTATTCATGTAAACAAGACTCCTTATGTATAGAAAAGCTACGAATACTTAGATCGCTATGTCGTGTCGTTCAATCTACATGACTCACCCTGTGGGCCAAATGCCTTCTTTGTGCAAAATAAATTATATTGAAAAAAAAAGAGCCAGTTACCTGACTCTCTTTAATCTATCATGGACTTAATTCGTCAATAAACTGAGCAAGTTTTTCTAAATCTTCATCAGTTCCATCCCACTGTCCTGCAGGCATAGTTGCAATACCATTAACTGCAATATCTGCAATTTCTTCTGCTGTTTTGTCAGTGGTTACAAGTGGTTTACCTAAACCACCACCTTCAAATGCTTGACCATGACAACTTATACAGGAAGATTCGGCATAAATTTTATACCCTTCAGCTTCTGTATCAAACTGTGCTTCTTCACGAATTTCACCTTGTGCTTTTGCTGCTTCCCAGTCATGGTTATCAACAGACTCCCAAGTTAAGTAAATGATAGCGGCAAAACCTAGCAACATAAATGCAGTTGGTAACGGACGTTTAAATGGACGTCTCTCTTTCCCTGTGTCTAAGAATGGTACGAGCATTAAAGCACCAAACGCTAGTCCAGGAATAACAATTGCTCCAATTACATTATACGGTCCTGAAGCAAATTCATATTTTAATAATTGATACAAGAACAAGAAGTACCAGTCCGGTAATGGAATATAAGCCGTATCTGTTGGATCCGCTTGACGTTCAAGTGGTGATGGATGAGCAACAGTTAAGATCAAATATCCTACTAAGAAGACAGCCCCAACTAACCATTCTTTCAATAAGAAGTTAGGCCAGAACGCTTCAGTTTTTCCCGGATACTCGGAATAGTCTTTTGGAATATTCGGTTTGCGATTAGCAGGTATTCGAGAATCCCCGACAAATTTCATCCCTTTTCCGCGATGCATAGTGTTCCCTCCTTTTAGAAGTCATCAAAGACGCTGTTTTTACAACGGTCCTGAAATACCTTGTTTACGAATCATGATAAAGTGTGCTGCAAGCAACCCAAGCAAAGCAGCTGGTAAGAAGAATACATGAATCGCAAAGAATCGTGTTAACGTTTGAGCACCAAGAATGGTCTCATCTCC
>JBFELW010000486.1:0-2039 GCA_041551995.1 Paenisporosarcina sp. | reverse complement strand
TGGATCATATTTCGTTGGAAGTTGTGTCGTTTTTTCAGTCATCATTTATTCCTCCTTAAAAATGAAAATAAAAAAACTCCTATCGTCACAAAAAGGACGAAGGAGTTGTTCGCGGTACCACCTTTATTCGCAGAAAGACTATAGAATGTCAATCACGCTCTCAAGATACTTAACGGCTTTAAACCGGCTTCTGCTACTCAATTCCGTTCACAGAAACTGCTCCTGGGCGACATTCAAATACGTGTTTACGGAAACTTTCACCACCCGTTTCCTCTCTAATGAAAACAACCATATTTTACTCTTCCCAATCAATGCATCACTATTTAATTGAATCAATTGTATAAGAAGTATGATTAGTAAGTCAAGTTTTTTAGAAAGGAGAATGATCATGAGAAGAGGATATAATCCTTACCTGCTTCCACCTTGGCTACGTAAGACTCGGTTTTACTGCAAAGGTATAATTTTACCGATTACGATTTTTCAATTAATTCGAACGCTTTTCATACCCACAACATTCGATTTCTTATTATTATGCTGTTTGATTGGTATTTTATTTTTATTTCACAGAGATTTCATTTAACTTGGTAGACAGAGTATGTCTCTTTTAAATCTTTTAAGTAGAATGGTCTTGGTTCTGAGCTTTCACCAACTGTCTGTTTTGAATCAGAATTCTCGCTAACTGGTTGAATTGAATCCGCATTTTCAGTAAGTGATTCTATTGATTCCGAACTTGAGGATAATGATGAAGATGGACTTTCTAATGGTAATTGCTCTTCTTTTTTCTCTTTTTCGTAGGCGCAAGCAACATCCCATTTTATTTGCAAGGTTTTCTCATCCGTTACTAGAGGTGAAATATTTGATATTGAAAATTTTGGAAACGTCTGTCCATCCTTATAATCAGGTGGAAGTTCAATGGAATGGGGAACTGCATATTCAAAATACCCACTCTCACCTTTCATTTCTAAATCTTCAATAGATACCCATTCTGAAATAGCATGATGATCACAAACACCTGGTTCAAACGAAACGTTAGCAGAGATGTGATAAATTCCATTTAGACTGCAATATCCATCGTTTTGTTGAAACACAAACTGGGGCTTTACTTCAACCAGTGTTGTTCCTTTTGGTGTACCAAAACTTTCAGGAAAATAAAATACTTCTTGAAAAGACCAATTTACTTTTTCCAATTCTTGTCCTCCTTCACTACTATATGTGAAAGAGTTTATGCGAAAAAAATATTAATTATGCTTCAACTCTTGTTTACAAGTAGTTGTTCTTTAGGTAACACGTCTTTACCTAACTCATAGAAATGCTTTCATTTATTAAAAAAAGTCCTGGCATATTGACTACCAGGACAGAAAAGTTAAGCTAATTGAGCAAATACTTTATGGAACGCTTCAACTGTTTTCGCAATATCCTCTTCCGAATGGGCAGCAGATAAGAACATCCCCTCAAATTGAGAAGGAGGAAGGAAAATACCTTCTTCAGCCATAAGACGATAATATTTGGCGAATAACTGTAAATCTGATGTTCTTGCTAGGTCAAAATTCACCACTGTTTCATTTGTGAAAAAGAAACCAATCATTGAACCCGCACGATTTACTGTATGTGGTATATGATATTTCGTTGCAGCTTCACGGAACCCAGCCTCCAATTGGTCGGCACGTTCATTAAACGTTTCGTATGTCTCAGGCGTTAAGCGAGACAACGTTTCATAACCAGCAGTCATTGCTAAAGGATTTCCTGACAGAGTCCCTGCTTGATAAATCGGTCCACTTGGAGCAATTTGGGACATAATCTCAAGCTTTCCACCGTATGCACCCACAGGAAGACCACCACCAATTACTTTTCCAAGACATGTTAAATCCGGGATGACATTGAAATGACCTTGTGCACAATTATACCCCACTCGGAATCCAGTCATTACTTCATCAAATATTAAGACTGTTCCATTACTCGTACATAATTCACGTAAACCTTCTAAGAATCCAGGTTCTGGACCCACAACACCCATGTTCCCTGCAACTGGTTCTACAATA
>JBFELW010000485.1:0-2042 GCA_041551995.1 Paenisporosarcina sp. | reverse complement strand
GATTGGTCTAGAAGTCAAATCCAGAATTGGTTAAAAGATGGAGTAGTTTTAGTTAATGGTGAAACCGTTAAATCAAATTACAAAGTTAAAAAAGATGATATCATCATTGTTTCTCCACCAGAAGCTGAGCCATTAGATATTCAAGCTGAAAATTTAAATCTTGATATTATTTATGAGGATTCAGATGTATTAGTCGTTAATAAACCTCGTGGAATGGTTGTTCATCCAGCACCAGGCCACACAGAAGGAACATTAGTCAATGGATTAATGTACCAATGTGAAGATCTATCAGGTATCAATGGCGTTATGCGTCCGGGAATTGTACATCGAATTGACAAAGATACAACCGGTTTATTAATGGTGGCAAAAAATGATAAAGCTCATCAATCATTAGTAAACCAATTAGTGAAGAAAACCGTTACTAGAAAATATACAGCATTAGTACATGGGCATATCCCTCATGACAAAGGAACAATTGATGCGCCATTAGGACGCGACAAAAAAGACAGACAAAGTATGGCTGTTGTTGATAGCGGAAAACATGCCATTACCCATTTCCGTGTAATTGAAAGGTTTGGGAACTTTACATTAGTCGAGTGTCGTTTAGAGACAGGACGTACACACCAAATCCGTGTTCATATGAAATACATTGGATTCCCTCTAGCTGGTGATCCAAAATATGGACCGAAAAAAACAATCGATTTTAATGGACAAGCACTTCATGCTGGCGTACTAGGATTTATTCACCCAAGAACGGAAGAGTATTTAGAATTTGAAGCTCCTCTGCCAGAAGATTTCAACGTTTTACTCGAAGAAATGAAAATGAACATTGACAGTAAGGACAAGTAATTCTATACTGTCTATAAGACGTAAGAAATTGAATAGAAAACCTTTAAAAACAGTCCAGAGAGACTGAGAAGGAATTAGTGGAACGTACTAAGGCACATGCGTGTGTTTTAAGGCGACTTAATTTTAAACTCAACCCCTCTCATCCTTTATGGACGAGAGGGTTTTTATTTTGTGAAAAGGAGTGTTCACATATGGTTGAGAAAGCAAATATCTTAGACGAACAATCAATTAATCGTGCACTAACACGAATTGCACATGAAATAATTGAACGCAATAAAGGCATTGATACATGTATTTTAGTTGGTATTAAAACACGTGGTGCTTATTTAGCAAATCGTCTAGCCGAGAAAATTGAAGCAATTGAAGGAAAGTCTATTAAAGCTGGAGAGCTAGATATCACGCTCTATCGAGATGATTTATCAGTGAAAACTGAAAACAAAGAGCCACTTGTTCAACAAGTAGATATTCAACATTCTGTATCTAATCAAAAAGTAATCTTGGTCGACGATGTGCTGTATACAGGCCGAACTGTTCGTGCAGCCATGGATGCTGTCATGGATTTAGGTAGACCAGCACAGATTCAACTAGCAGTCTTAATTGATAGAGGTCATAGAGAGTTACCGATACGAGCAGACTATGTAGGTAAAAATATACCGAGTGCTAGCCAGGAACGAATCGTTGTTCGGTTGACTGAAACTGATCATGAAGATAGCGTAACCATACACGAATAGAATTTAAGCGGGGGATCTAAGATGACAAATACACAGACAGTTTTAGACATACACGATAAACCATCAGCAGGAAAACTAACGACATTAAGTCTTCAGCATATGTTCGCTATGTTTGGAGCAACCATCTTAGTTCCACAACTAGTTGGCTTAAGCCCAGCTATTGCATTATTAACAAGTGGTATTGCAACACTTATCTTTTTATTCGTTACTAAATGGCAAGTTCCTGCGTACCTAGGTTCTTCTTTTGCTTTTATTGCGCCAATACTTGCTGTAACAGAATCAGGTGGTATTGGAAGTGCCATGATCGGGAGTTTGTTTGTAGCACTGGTCTACTTCATGGTGTCGTTGGTCATATGGAAAACCGGTTATAAATGGATTATGAAATTATTACCACCGATTGTCGTTGCACCCATAATTATTGTAATTGGTTTAGCGCTTTCGCCTGTGGCTATTGATATGGCT
>JBFELW010000484.1:0-2046 GCA_041551995.1 Paenisporosarcina sp. | reverse complement strand
CTTAGACAGATGCTCTTGCTAGCGACAATGGCTACAGCGGAACACCGTAATTCAGTACTCCACATAGAAGTACAGTATAGATTATAACATATCTTTTCCTTGCAGGCAATACGATTAAATTATTTCTTATCTTTTTCCCATTGATTAATAAGGTTCGTGTCAACTTCTGATAATTCAAGAGTTGAAAGTAAGTCTGGTCGCCTAGACCACGTTCGAAACAGCGACTGTTCCTGTCTCCATTTTTCAATATTCGCGTGATTTCCCGAAAGTAGTACGTCTGGAACTTTCATTCCACGGTATTCAGCTGGTCTTGTGTAATGAGGATGCTCTAACAGACCCGTTGAAAAAGAATCTTGAACAGAGGACTCTCTATTACCAAGAACGCCTGGTAACAATCTCACAACACTATCGATCACAGTCATTGCTCCGAGTTCCCCACCTGTCAAAATAAAATCACCAATTGAAATTTCATCCGTAACGAGATGCTCCCTTATGCGTTCATCATACCCTTCATAATGTCCACACAAAAAAATTAATTCTTCCTCTAGAGCAAGTTCTTCAGCTTTAGATTGAGTAAAACGTTCTCCTTGTGGACACATCAGAATAATGCGTGGCTTTTTTGCTGTCTCTGTAATCGCCTCTACAGCTTGAAATAACGGTTCAGGCTTTAATACCATACCTGCACCACCCCCATAGGGATAATCATCAACCTGGCTATGTTTATTGCCTGAAAATGACCTGAAGTCTGTCACCTCTAACGAGACGACTTCTTTATCTTGTGCTTTTTTTAAAATAGATGTATTGAAGACACCTTCAAACATTTCAGGGAAAAGTGACAAGACATGGACCTTCATCATGACAATAAGCCATCCAAAACTTCAATGATAATTTTCTTTTCATCAATATTAATATCTTTTACGACATCTTCAATATAGGGGATATAATGTGTTTTTCCTTGAGTTGGTTTTACGGTCCAAACATCATTCGCTCCTGTTTGAAGAATATCTGTAATGACACCAATTTCTTCATCGTTCTCTGAATAAACAGTACACCCAATAATTTCATGGAAGTAATACTCATTCCCTTCCAGTTCAGATAATTGGTTTTCAGAAACTTTCAAAATCCCATCCTTAAAACCTTGAACCATTTCAAGAGTTAAGAAACCTTCAAATGTCAAAAGATCAAAGTTTTTATGAGGTCTATGGCTAGCTATTGTTAATACAGTAGGAGAATTTGAATCCTCTTTAAATAAACTAAGTTTGTTACCTACCTCATAACGTTCTTCTGGAAAGTCAGTACTTGAAATGACACGTACTTCCCCTTTAATTCCATGGGTATTAACTATTTTCCCTACATTATACCAATTCATTAACATCACTCCTTAAAGAAAAGTGGAAAGCACCATCTAGCTCGACACCGGCGCTGGAAGAAACGATTCGAAAACTCGTTTTCGCATGAGTAGGAAGGCTTAATTCGTGCCTTCGTGGCACGACGCCTCCATGACCCACTTCCTGTGGGCCCAAGCTTAGGTGCGAGCTGGTGCTTGGAACTAGCCAAGAAATGTGGCGAAGGCTAATTCGCGACATCGTGCTCCTGCGGTTACTCGTCGCAAAATGCAAAGCTAAAAAAATTTTGTCGCTTAGCCTTCATGACCCACGTCCTGTGGCCCAAGCTCAAAAGTATACTTTTTTTGTTGCAAAAAAGGAAGGAACTTTAAGTTCCTTCCTTTCCAGTATTAATTTAGAATATCGACATATGTCTTTTTCTTATGGTGACTGCTTGCTGCTGAATAAACAATGGTACGAATGGCTTTCGCTACTCGACCTTGCTTTCCAATCACTTTCCCCATGTCTTCTGAATGGACAGAAAGTTTGTAGACAATACGGTTTGCATTTTCGTCAATTGCAATACGAACTTCATCCGGATAATCAACTAATGGTTTAACAATTGTTTCAATCAGCTGCTTCATTATGCTGCCCCCGATTACTTACTGTTTTTTGCGTTATGGAATTTCTCCATGATACCTTGTTCTGAGAACAAGTTACG
>JBFELW010000483.1:0-2046 GCA_041551995.1 Paenisporosarcina sp. | reverse complement strand
TGTTTCTCTTCTAAGATTGCATATCCTAAATCGATAAACGATTCTTCTTTTAGTTGTTCTTTTGTCATCTCACGAAATTTCAAATCGTGCACGTCCTTTCTACTATCCTTAGCATAATACCCATTATATACAATGTATCTCGGAATATGCTACCGTCATTTCTTGTTTTTTAAATGAGAGACTCTTTTCAAACCAAGATAAAACAAATAAAACGACAACAACAGTAGCGGAATAGCCCCCAATTGTTTGTTGTATAAGAAAAAAGTAATGAAGAGGAACACCGTAATTATTATAACTGGAATACTACTTTTCATATGGGACATCCTCTCCATTCTTTCGTTCTATTATACCGAATACTTCGAGAAGTTGTTAATAAAGTAAATACAAATAGTTACTCCTCTATCATCTAAGTATATGGTAACGTATTACATATACAAAAATAATAATAGATAGAAGTGAATATGATTATGACAAAGAAATTGATTTTTTTAAACGTTTTACTCATTACTGTATTAATCGGGTTTCAGTACTTTTTTGTACTTGAAAGTCAAACAGAACCGCCCTCCGAAGAATGGAGCCGTTCATTTCCCATACATGGAACTGAAGGAGATTATTCTAAAGTAATTAGCATGCCTACAGAAACAGGCTTTGGAATTAGTCTACTAAACTTTAAGAAGCTAGATTTTCTAGATTGTTCAAATGATTTGGAGTGTACTAAAAAGTGGACTAATTCTAAATTAAATCCATACAAAAATACGTGGAGTGACGGAATAACTACATACTTCATTCAAGATGATTCTCTCGTTCGTTCAACTGCCAATCAAGATGACCGCATTATTTCATCTAACGTAGAGAATTTTAAAAAATCTGGCGACACACTTGTATATTGGCTAACCAATCAAGAAGTAGTTATTCAACAAGACGAGCAACCTCCTGTATCGTTTATACCTGAATACCCAGTTTACACTTCTATCATTGTCGATGAACGTATTTTCATTTTAACGTATAACATGCAAGATAATCGTTATGCTGTAATTGATGGAACAAATGACTATAAAGAATTGTTCCAATTTAATTTAAGCTCAAGTGAAAATTTGTCTTCTATGCAAATTGAAAGTGGAGATGACGACCAGTTTAGCTTATTAATTGATACTGAAATTCTATCAGGTGGGAAACGAACTAAAGTTATTCGTAGCTCCACCTTTAATTTAACCGATAATCAAAGCCCTGTGTTGTCTAAGCTTGAATTTGCAGATAAAGAATCAGGGGCTAAATTACTTGATATACGTTCCCCAGTTTTATTCACAGATGAAGATGACACAAAAATCACATTCTCAGCTTATATGTATGACCAAGAAGGTGATAAAGCAATTAAGATCTTTGTAGGTAGTTTAGATTCTTCCTTAGTGAAAGCTGCTGCCATCACGAAAAAAGGAGATTTATTTGTTCAACCAGTGCCTATTGACGCAAAAACTATCGCCTACTTCAAATTGAAAGGTAAAGAAAAATCACTTATGTATTCTTCATCTACTGATGAGAAACGATTACAAAGTGAAGAGGTTTTAGAAGGTGACTATAAACAAACATTCTTTTCGGTATTTACGCTATTAGTTAATGGTGTTGTCCTTGTCTTACTTTCCTTCACATGGTTACTTCCGGCACTTGGTATTGTTTACTTAACACTTATCGGTCTTCAAAAGTTACGTAAACCCTATGCATTCCAAGTGGCATTCTATATGAATACGATTGTGCTAATCCTTAGTCAACTTTTAATATTTTCTTCTATTTTTCATCCTGAGAGAATCATAGCTAGTGCTCCTTATTTATCAGAAGTATGGCATGTTTATCTTGTTATCGTTATCGCAGGGATCAGTTCTCTTCTACCTGTGTTCCTAACACGAACAAAAGTGTCAGATGATAATTTCAATCAACTTTTGCTTTACACGACTTTAATGAATTTACTTTTCTTATTCTTCATACTGGGTCCTTATTTTATTTAAACGATACCATCGTTCTGATGAACAAAGGAGTGGCTGTATATTTTAT
>JBFELW010000482.1:0-2054 GCA_041551995.1 Paenisporosarcina sp. | reverse complement strand
TTAAAATAACTTCGATCTGTTAAGTAGATAGGTATACTGTTTTTTACCACCTTATGGGATAACCAGCCAATATTTTTTTTGATAGTTAAGCTAAAACTATTATCCAAAACTCTTTCATAAACAAAAAGCACCTGCATTTAATTGTGTTTAAGTGTGATATGCTTACTTAGTTGAAAATAAATATATTAGAATATTTAGTGAAATGTCATCTTAATCTCAATTAAAGATTTTTCATTTATGAGACAGTTTGGCAGGGTATCATGAAAGATTGCAAAGTCTATAGCCGTGTAGACTTTATATAGTTATTTTCATATCACCATTTTGTAAAATAATGGGTTCCTTGTGCATGATTTGTGCCTAAGGAAGCTTTTTTATATGATAAAAATTGGGAGGTAAATATGATAAAATTTGAAAATGTAAGTAAAGTTTATAATGACGGATTTAAAGCAGTAGATTCCGTCAGTTTTGAAATTCCTGAAGGCGAGTTTCTTGTAATTATCGGACCCAGTGGATCTGGGAAATCAACGACAATGAAAATGATTAATAGAATGATTCCACATACAAATGGAACTATTTCTATTGATGGTAAGGATATTACAAAATTAAATGCAGCAGAGTTGCGACGTAATATCGGTTATGTTATTCAACAAATTGGACTATTTCCTCATTATACGATTGAAAAGAATATTGCGATTGTTCCTCAACTTAAAGGCTGGAATGCGCAGGATGTCAAAAAGCGAGTGAAAGAGCTCTTGGAGATGGTAGGACTTGATCCAGAGATATATAGCAAACGATATCCTAAAGAATTATCAGGCGGACAGCAACAGCGTGTTGGTGTTGCAAGAGCTCTAGCATCCAATCCAAGAATTATCTTGATGGATGAACCATTTGGTGCACTGGATCCAATTACAAGAGAGCAATTACAAGGAGAATTAATTTCCTTGCAGCAAAAACTTAAGAAGACAATTGTTTTTGTAACTCATGATATGGATGAAGCGTTAAAACTTGGTGATCGAATTGCTATTATGAAAGATGGCAATTTACTTCAACTCGATACCCCAGAGAAGTTATTACAAGAACCTTCATCTGGCTTTGTTGAAGAGTTCATTGGTAAGGAACGAATTATTCAAAATCCTGAGCTTATGTCAGTTGAAGAGGTTATGGTGGAAACTGTCTTAACTTCTCTTCCAGGTCGGTCTCCTGAAAAATCTCTTGCAATGATGCGCAAACATAAAAAAACAATGTTAGTTATCGTTGACGAGAATGACATTATGATGGGAATCGTTTCGGCTTATGATGTGATAAAGCAAATGGATGAAATTAAAACCATTGAAGAGATTATGATAAGCCCTGAACCGTTCCTTTGGAGCTCACAAAGTGCCAAAGATGCAATTATCATGATGTCAAATGCGCCACTTGGAATCATTCCGGTAGTAGATGATACCAAAAGGGTTGTAGGATTAGTAACTCGTGGAACATTGCTTTCGGCATTGTCCAGTCAATGGACAGAATTGGAGGCAACTAATGAATAAATTAAATTTATGGGAACAAATTGTTCAACAAACTCAAATGCGTTGGGTAGAGGTACTCGAGGCGACATTTGTTCATATACAACTAGTATTTTTTTCTATGCTGATGGCCGTCATACTTGGCGTTTTATTAGGTATACTGATTACACGCGTACCAAAGCTTGTACCCTTAGTTTTGGGTGGCACAGGTATTATGCAAACAATACCGAGTCTTGCAGTACTTGGATTCTTAATACCAGTTTTTGGAATTGGTGTAAAAACAGGGATTGCGGCATTATTTTTGTATTCACTTTTACCGATTGTTCGAAACACATATACAGGTATTAAAAATGTAGATAAGGCAACGTTAGAAGCGGCTAAAGGAATGGGAATGACGAGCAGTCAAATATTATTTAAGGTTGAGCTTCCTTTATCCATTTCAATTATAATGGCTGGAATTCGTACCGCGGCTGTTATTAATGTGGGTAATGCTACATTGGCAGCATTTATCGGAGCTGGTGGGCTTGGAGATTTCATATTCTTAGG
>JBFELW010000481.1:0-2057 GCA_041551995.1 Paenisporosarcina sp. | reverse complement strand
TCATCTAGTTACCATGCAAGTCGTATAGGTTAAAAAGAGAAACTTCATAAAAAAGAAATGTTGTATAGAATAGGAGATTGATTATGAGTCAAAAAAGCATTGTGTTAACAGGGGGAGGGACAGCAGGTCACGTCTCTCTAAATCAGGCTATTATTCCGTCACTGGAAGAGCAGGGGTTTGCCATTCATTACATAGGATCAACAGATGGAATTGAAGTAGAACTTATACGAGATGCTTTTCCTCATATTCAGTATCATGCAATATCAAGTGGGAAATTAAGAAGGTATATGTCGATGAAAAATTTTACCGACCCTTTACGAGTCATGAACGGCCTTCAACAAGCCTTTTTCTTATTAAAGAAAATTAAACCCTCCGTCATTTTTTCAAAAGGTGGGTTTGTATCAGTACCTGTGGTAATGGCTGGAAAGTTAGCAGGTATACCAGTTGTAGTGCACGAGTCAGATGTTACACCTGGGCTTGCTAATAAAATAGCTATGCCATTTGCTCACCATATTTTTACGGTTTTTGAGGAAACATTAGAACATTTACCAGCCAATAAATCAAGTTGTTCTGGTTCCATTATTCGTTCGGAACTATTTGCAGGAAAAAGATCGAATGGACTTTTACAGTGTGGATTTAAAGGGGATAAAAAAGTTGTTCTCATAATGGGTGGAAGCCAAGGTTCAAGTGTTTTAAATGAAGCCATTAGAAGTAATCTACCAGAACTACTGACTACGTACGATATTATTCATCTAAGTGGTAAAGGAAAAGTGGATGTTCAACTTTCACAAATGGTAGGATATAAACAATTTGAATATGTGACCACTGAACTTCCCGACTTAATCCATGCAGCTGATTTAATTGTATCTCGAGCTGGATCCAATTCGATATTTGAATTTTTAGCGTTACGGAAACCAATGTTACTCATTCCACTTTCAAAACAAAAGAGTCGTGGAGATCAATTGCTGAATGCTAATTTGTTTGAAAAACAGGGTTGGGCAACGGTTTTAGAAGAGGAAAATGTTTCAAACGCATCTTTTTTGAAGGCTATGACACAACTTAAAGAACGTGAAGCCCAAATGAAGATTGTAATGGAACAAACAGAGGTGCCTAAAACACCAGTTGAAATGGTCAAACTCATTACATCCGTCACTAAGTAATCACAGAAAACCGCTTAAGCCATATACTTAAGCGGTTTTATTTTACATTGCTTGTTCTTCTTCTTCACTAAACCGTGTTGCAGCTGTAGAAAGATAGAACAAATCTTTAGGGATTTGATATAAAACATATTGAGGAGTACCTAAATTTATTTCCTCGAGTAACACAGGGTGAGAGTCCTTGGCACACATCGTATATGCTAATTTTTCGGTAGCTCGAATTGACTTTGTATTCTTTGTATTAATGCGAATAAATACCGTGTTAATGTTATGTTGATAAAACAATTCTTCTAAGAAGAGGTTTTTAGCTTTCAAATTAAAGCCCTTGCCTTGAAAAGGGTGACCAATCCAGGTTCCAAGAAAGCCAGCGTGATCTTGGATGTCGTATAAATTAATTGTTCCAATAGGCTGACCGTAGTCATCTGTTATTGTACGAGAGATGACTTCTCCACGGTCTTCTTCTTCCATTAATTGTTTCGTCATGAACATAAATTCTTCAGCAGAGTTAGCTTTTTGACGAACGTAAGGAAAGACAGATGGGTGCGATAAATACTCGAATAAATGTCCACATTCGTGTAATTCACGTCTTTTAATCATATTGAACGCCTCCGTAACGGGGCAGGTTTAGACAGAATTCTAGCCCTAGCCCCTCGAAATTTTTCATTTTGTAGTGCATAAAAAATTCCGGGGTGGGAATCGAACCCACTAGGACCAGACGTATTGCTGGTGGCGCACCATTTGCCTTCCCTAACGATTTATTAGACGATAAATCGTTACATGAAATTGTTTGTTTGCATTATTACTATACTAACTTTTTTCTGAAATGAAAAGAAAAAAATAAGTAAATTTTGTGTTATTTTTGTTAACAAATTATTTCGGTTTTCTACATAAATAGTTGTG
>JBFELW010000480.1:0-2058 GCA_041551995.1 Paenisporosarcina sp. | reverse complement strand
TTTCTTTTAAGAAGCGGTAAGCAACGTCAAATGTTGCGCCTCCCCACATTTCAAAAGAAAATGCGTCATGCATACCTCTAGCAGATTGTTCAGCTATCTCGTACATATCATGTGAGCGTAAACGAGTCGCAAGGAGCGATTGGTGCGCATCACGGAAAGTAGTATCAGTAATTAATACATCTTTTTGATCATGTATCCATTGAACCAGACCATCCGCACCTCGTTCAGTCAAAATTTGTTTTGTCCCTGAAATTGGAGGTGTTAATAAGTCGATTTGTGGTTTTCTCGGCACAGTAAATATTGGTTTTGATGTTTTCTCAATACCCGGGAATCCATTAACCGTTACATTCCCAATATAATTTAAGAGCTTAGAACCACGGTCTTTTCTTGTAGGAAATAAAAACAGTTCTGGTGTTGAGTCGATAAAGCTTGTATCAAATTTGCCAGACAAGAAGTTCGTATGTTTTACTACATTCTCCAAGAAAGGGATATTGGTTTTAATACCTCTTATTCTAAATTCTTGTAAGTTACGATCCATTTTGGCTGCCGCTTCTTTAAATGTCATTCCCCACGTAGAAACTTTCACAAGCAATGAATCATAATAAGGTGTAATAACAGCACCTTGGAATCCATTCCCTGCGTCTAAGCGCACTCCAAATCCACCACCTGATCGATAAACCATTAGTTTTCCTGCATCTGGCATGAAATGATTTAAAGGGTCTTCCGTCGTTACACGTGATTGGATAGCAAATCCAAATAAAGCTATGTCTTCTTGCTTTGGTATGGCTAGTTCTTCACCATGAAGTGCACTACCGTCTGCTATATGGATCTGAGCATGAACAATATCAATACCTGTAACCATTTCTGTAATGGTATGTTCCACTTGTATACGAGGGTTAACTTCAATAAAATAGAATTCGTTTCCAGCCACTAAAAACTCTACAGTTCCTGCATTCAAATATTGAACATTATTCATCAACTGAACGGCAGCATCACATATTCGATTCCGTAATTCTACACTAATTGAATTTGAAGGCGCAATTTCAACAACCTTTTGGTGACGACGTTGTATGGAGCAATCCCGTTCATACAAGTGAACTAGGTTTCCTTGTTTATCACCTAAAATTTGTACTTCAATATGCTTTGGTTTCTCTACAAATTTTTCAACATATACCTCATCCGAACCAAAAGCAGCCTTTGCCTCAGATTTAGCTCGTTCATAAGCGGATTCTAAATCATTTTCTGTAGGAACAACTCGCATTCCCCTACCGCCACCACCTAAAGAGGCTTTAATCATAAGTGGATATCCATTTTTCTCACCAAACACACGCGCGTCTTCTACTGATTCTATTGGTCCATCACTACCTGGAATTACTGGAATACCTGCTAGCACGGCCTGTCCCCTTGCTTTTACCTTGTCTCCAAACATATTTAAATGCTTTGAAGTTGGACCAATGAAAATAATTCCTTCTTCTTCACAACGACGAGCAAATTCTACATTCTCAGACAAAAAGCCATATCCAGGATGAATAGCGTCAGCCCCACTATCTTTGGCAATTTTCAAAATATCCTCAATATCTAAATACGCGTCTATTGGTTTTTTTCCATCTCCCACAAGATATGATTCATCTGCTTTATAACGATGAAACGACCCACTGTCTTCTCTTGAGTAAATAGATACAGTTCGTAATTTAAGCTCAGTACATGCACGGAAAATTCTAATCGCAATTTCGCCTCGATTAGCTACCAAAATCTTTTGAATCGTCTTCATTAAATTCTCCCCTTATTTTTGCATTTTTTCATATTTGACAAACATAGATACATTTAAAAGTATTCCCATAGCTAAAGATAACAAAACGACCGATGTTCCACCATAGCTAATAAAAGGTAAAGGGACACCTGTTAACGGAATAAGGCCTAATAACCCACCTAGGTTAATAAATGTTTGAAAACCTATTATACTAGCAATCCCTGCTGCTATCATGCGGGCATGTGGATCTGTCGCATGTAAAGCTATTGATAATCCACGTAATACAATAAATCCTAGACCACCTATTA
>JBFELW010000479.1:0-2065 GCA_041551995.1 Paenisporosarcina sp. | reverse complement strand
TCCGGTGGGAGTTATATTTATTTCTTACAGTACGTTAAACTTACCTTTTTTGACGACCAATGAAGGTCCACCAATCATATAAAGAGCACGATTATCTATCATTTTCTTCATGAATGCAGCTTTAGCACCTGTCACTTTTTTACCGAATACAACACCAATGGCATCATCTTCACCAAGTGAACAAACACTTCCTTTTAAGTCAGGTACGAACGTCTCAGTATCTTCTCCATTAATCAGAGCTATCAAGTTTTTAGCAACCGTTACACCTTGCTGCATAGCAATTTGAGCAGTTGGTGGATACGGACGATTTACTTCTTCGTTAATTAATAATGCACAGTCTCCAACGATAAATACATCGTCATGACCTGGAGCACGCATGTCTTTTTCTACTTTGACGCGAGCACGCATGTTTTCAATGCCTGATTGTTCAATCAAACGGTTTCCACGAACACCTGCAGCCCATACTACTGTACCAGCTTTAACAAATTCAAAAACATCTTCGCCTTTTTTGATATTAACACCTTCAAGAGTTGCTTCAACTACCGGTGTACCAATCGAAAATTCGATTCCTTTAGATTGTAAATGACCCACTGCGTATTCAACTAGTTCTGGATCAAACCCTGGCAATACCATAGGAGCCGCTTCTACACAAAGAACACGTACCTTTTCAGTAGGCACATCAAATTCTTTGCAAAGTTCTGGAACGCGATTTCCTAACTCACCTAGGAACTCGATCCCAGTGAATCCAGCACCACCAACGACAATTGTCAAACGACTATCGTCTTTAATTTCTTCCATTGACCATGTAGCAAATTGATATTCGATATGTTCTCTGATTTGACGTGCAGCCTTAACATTCGCTATTGATAATGCATATTTATCTAAACCTGGAATACCGAAAGTTTCGCCTTCGAATCCTAGACCAATTACTAAATAATCATACGTAAATACTCCATTATCAGTAGTTACTTCTTTACCACTGATATCAATGCCTTCAACAGAAGCTTTAACAAACTTCACTTTGTCGGTTTTTATCACATCCGTAATGTCATAACGAACTTGTTCCGGTCGTAAAGTACCAGCTGATGCCTCGTGTAACCATGTAGATTCATAATGATAATCATTTTTGTTAATTAATATAATATCTGCTAAGTCAACGCCAATCATTTTTTGCAAATTGACTACTGTTGATAATCCGCCGTAACCAGCGCCCAATACTAGAATTGTCGGTCTTTTCACGAAGATCGAAACCACCTTTTAATAAGTTTATATACATCATTCAAGTCAAATGATAAAGATTTTTTATACATGATTTTGACCTAGTTGATTTTGTCTATTTTTCGACAAATGTACTCTCTCTATGATAGACCTTTTACGTTTTGATTTCAACCGATTCTTGTCAAGAGTAAAAGGTTTGAATTTACAGAAAAAAGACCAGATATTTTTCTGGTCTTAACAATTTTCTGGTGTTCCTGTTTTTGTTGCTGTTTTAAATGATGTTCCACAACCACAAGATGCTATTGCATTTGGGTTTTCGATTGTAAATCCACCACCCATTAAGGATTGTTTATAATCAATGACTGTACCACTTAGAATAGAAGCATCCTCACCTGAAACAAGTATCGTTAGTCCATGCTGTTCCAGTAGGGTATCGTCATTCTGCTTACTATCTGTGAATCCCATTCCATAAGTTAAACCACTGCATCCTCCGCCGTTTACTGATACACGTAAGAAAGAGCCTTCCTCTTCATTGTGACGCATCATCTCTTTTACTTGGTAAGCAGCCGATTCAGACAATTCTACTACCTGTGTCATCCGTCCCACCTTCTTTCTTTCTTATATCATAACAATTTTCACTCGTTTTATTCAACAATTACATCTTTTGAGAAATTAAACAATTTTTTAGTTTCATTCGGTATAATAGAATGAAGCGATTCAAGAAATGAGGAATGAACATGGAAGTGACTCCTTACTATCAAAAGAAAATTGATTGTTTACTATGTAAGAAGAAATTCAATACCACGAAGGTGCGTTCCAAATTTGTAAAGGTTGAAAAACAAGAAAG
>JBFELW010000478.1:0-2078 GCA_041551995.1 Paenisporosarcina sp. | reverse complement strand
ACGTTTAACCGTTTTTAGGAACTCAAGTTCGTCCGATAATTTCTTTTTACCTGCAGCGGTCATTGGATACTGTTTTTCTGTAGACAATTGCATTCCACTCCTTCAACTACTTGCTTCCTCATAAAAATAGTATGCCAGATGCCAAGCTAATATTCAGCTTACTATTTAGATAATATTGTAAGTCTTTCAATATCATATTACACAATGTTATCAGATTCAAGAATAGTTTTAATTTTTGTAACCATTAAATCAATTGCTACTTGATTTTGTCCACCCTCTGGGATGATGATATCAGCATATCTTTTGGTCGGTTCAATGAATTGGTTATGCATTGGACGCACCACTGATAGGTACTGTTCGACAACAGAGTTAATAGAGCGATCACGCTCGTTTATATCACGTAATATGCGACGAATAATACGTAAATCCGCATCGGTATCCACAAATAATTTAATATCCATTAATTTACGTAGGCGAACATCTTCGAGTACCAAAATACCTTCTATTATAATAACATCTTGGGGCTCAATAATGATACTTTTTGATGACCTTGTATGAAGTGCATAGTCATACACGGGTTTCTCAATCGAATTACGATCTAACAATTGATGAATATGCTCTATCAATAAGTCAGTATCAAAGGCTAACGGATGATCATAATTCGTTGTTAAACGTTCTTCGAATTCTAAATGACTTTGATCTTTATAGTAATAATCCTGCTCAATCACTACTACAGCATGTTCTTTATACACTTCATATATTGCATTCGTTACACTTGTTTTACCAGAACCTGATCCTCCTGCAATTCCAATGACAACTGGACGCTTTTTATTCATCTAACAACTTCCTTTCGCATCATGTTATATGGGTATACAGGTCGTTCCGATTTAAACTGAACAATTTGCAAAGGATGTCGCGCAACATCAAGGGGGTTACCCAATTCATCCCAAAGTTCAGTGATTTCCATTCGGAAATTTTCAATTTCAGGACCAAAGAACTCCACTTCTTGTCCAACCTTAAAGTAATTGCGTTGTTGCAATGTAACCATTTTTGTTACTTCATTATAATCAATGATCAATCCTATAAAGTCAGTCGTCGTTTTCCTCCCATGCACGCCATACATCTGCTCTTCAAAGGTCGGTTCACCTTCAAAAAATGCAGTGGCTGATTCACGGTTTGCGCATTTATCAAGTTCTTCCACCCATTCTCGTTTAAAAATAAAGTTATCAGGGTCCATGCAGTAAGCGTCAATCACTTTTCTATAGACACTCACGACTGTCGCTACGTAATGAATAGACTTCATACGTCCTTCAATTTTTAACGAGTCAATCCCAAGGTCGATCATGCGTGGAATTGATTCTATTAATTTTAAATCTTTAGGACTCATTGCAAATGGTGCATCTTCTTGTGAGAATAAAGCTTCTTGCTTCTCATCATTCACTTCATATAAGTCATAATCCCACCGACATGATTGACAACATCCACCTCGATTAGAATCGCGGGCAGTCATATGATTAGATAAGGTACAGCGTCCACTATAGGCAATACACATAGCCCCATGAATAAACGCTTCAATCTCGATATCTACTTTTTCTTTCATTTCCTGAATCTCATCACCGCTTGTTTCACGTGCTAGAACCACACGATGTAAGCCTTCTTCTTTCCAATACTGAACAGCTTTCCAATTTGAGAGGGATTGTTGCGTACTTAAATGGATTTCAAGTTTTGGCGCTTCAGTTCGACACGTCTCAATGATAAGTGGGTCCGCAACAATAATTCCTGTTACTCCAGCCGACTCAATATCTTGTAGATAATCACCTAGTCCAATCATGTTTTCATTATGTGCGAATATATTAGTGGTTACATAAATTTTGGCTCCATGCTCATTAGCGAACAACACTGCATCACGCATTTCATCTATTGAAAAGTTTCCTGCGTTGGATCGTAATCCAAATTCACGGCCACCAATAAATACAGCGTCTGCACCATAGCGAATGGCTATCTTTAATTTTTCTAAATCTCCTGCGGGTGCAAGGAGTTCTGGTTTTTTTACAATGACTCGTTTTCCATCAATGATT
>JBFELW010000477.1:0-2083 GCA_041551995.1 Paenisporosarcina sp. | reverse complement strand
TCACATTAGTAGCGGTCGACTGACGTTGAATGTCGTGTCAGCTTGGTGGGAAGAAGAAGCTAAACAATACGGTGGTATCTTCACTGAACATGACGCTCGTTATGACCGCACTGAAGAATTTATCGATGTACTCAAAGGGCTTTGGACAGAAGACGTCTTTACTTACAAAGGGGCATTTTATAACATTGAAAATGCACACCTCCAGCCAAAGCCTATTCAAAAACCGAACCCCATTCTTTACGCAGGTGGCGAAAGTCCTCGAGGAAAAGAAACCATCGTTGCTGGCTGTGATGCTTACGTTATGCACGGTGGAACTGTTGAGGAAATCACTACTAAGATTCACGATATGAAATCCTTACGGAAAAAGGCTGGAAAAGAACCGTTCCAATCCTTTGGTATGGCGGCATATATCGTCTGTCGAGACACTGAAGAACAAGCACAACTGGAACTTCAGCGAATTACCGATACAAAAGATTCCAGCGCTTATGCGGGATATCATGATTTCATCAACAAATCTCAACTTGAACAACAAGTAAAACTTTATGATTACTCAGTTTCCAATCGTGGATTAAGACCTAACCTAATCGGTACGCCAGAACAAATTGCCAATCAAATTATTGCTTACGAACAAGCTGGTCTTGATCTTTTATTGCTACAATTCTCACCACAGCTTGAAGAAATGCAAAGATTTGCTGAAAAAGTAATGCCGCTTGTTGAAGCAAAAGAGCTCAATTAATCTAACTATCGGAGGACAATTTGATGACTAAAGTTTATATCCTACATGAAAATAGCGAATGGACAGTCCATTTAACAAAACGTCTTGAAGAGTTACAAGTACCATATGAAGAATGGCATCTCGATCAAGGTATCGTTAATCTAACAGAGGCCCCACCTGAAGGAATATTCTACAATCGCATGAGTGCTTCTTCCCATACGAGAAATCATCGCTATGCACCAGAACTTACTTCTGCTGTATTAGCATGGCTTGAGCATCATAATCGTACCATTTTCAATGGCAGCAACGCTTTAAGACTCGAACTAAGCAAAGTACTTCAGTACACCGCACTAGAAGCTGCTGGAATAAAAACACCTAAAACGATTGCAGCTGTTGGCAAAGAATATATTATGAAAGCAGCTCAAGCATTAGGTGAAAGCTCATTTATCACGAAACATAACCGTGCTGGGAAAGGACTCGGCGTTCAATTATTCAACTCAATCGAAGGATTACGCAGTTATATCGAAGGTCCAACTTTCGAAGAACCTGTTGATGGTGTCACCTTAATTCAACAATATATTAAGGCACCGGAACCGTACATCACACGCTGTGAATTTATTAACGGCAGATTCCAATATGCAGTAAAAGTCGACACATCCGAAGGCTTCGAACTGTGTCCAGCAGACGCTTGTCAAATTGACGACATGTTCTGCCCAGTTGGCGAAACTCCATTAGAAACAAATTCAAGCCAACCGAAATTCCAAATCACTGAGAATTTCAAAGACCCTATTATTGCAAAATACGAGAGCTTCCTTAAGCAAAATGAAATCAAAGTTGCCGGCATCGAGTTCATTCGCGACGCAGATGGCGAAATCTACACATACGATGTCAACACAAATACCAACTACAATGCTGACGCCGAAAAAGCAGTTCATCACTACAACATGCTTGAACTAGCAAAAACACTTAAAGCCGAACTCGAAAGAAACTACTCTATTTAAATAACACCATATTAAAAGGAACGGTCGTTGTAGAAAACGGCTGTTCCTTTTGTTTCACATTAAACGAAATTCCATAATTTTATTACGACTAAATGCACAAAAATTACAACTAAAGCGAAATTCGCCTCCAAATGTTACTATATATCGAGGTTTTCAATCGTTTCCATGGTAAATTGTGGTCTAACCGAACGTTACCATCCCCAATACGTGATAAACTAGAAATATAAGAACAGGAGTGATCATTTAATGCGTGTAGCCATTTTCGATTTCGACGGAACACTGTACCCACAAGAAACCTTTAAACTGATGATGAATTATATGAAAAAACATCCGATTCACTCATCAAAATATCAACCTTTTTATCGAG
>JBFELW010000476.1:0-2088 GCA_041551995.1 Paenisporosarcina sp. | reverse complement strand
TTATGGGGAGACGCGCCATTCGTTGAAGTGGACATAGAAGCTTAAATGTCCAGCTATACAGATTTTGCTCGTTTGTACGATGTGCTAATGCAAGATATTCCGTATGACAAATACGTTGCTAAAATCCTTGCTACTATTGACAATCCAAATGGAAAATCTTTATTAGATATTGGCTGCGGCACGGGTGTCCTCACGGAGAAGTTGGCACAACAAGGTTTCTTAGTACAGGGTCTAGACTTGTCAGAAGATATGTTAGCTGTTGCTGAACAGAGACTACAAAGCGTCAACACTCACATTCCTTTATATTGCATGTCAATGACCGAGATAGCAGGCATAGAAGACTTGGATGTTGCTCTCATTGCAATTGATTCTCTAAACTATCTTAGTTCAGAAGATGAAGTGAAAGAAACATTTGCATCTGTTTTCTTGAGCTTGAAAAAAGGTGGACATTTCTTTTTTGATGTACATTCTTTATATAAAATGAATGAGATTTTCTTAAATGGCCCTTTTACATTTGAAGATGAAAACCTAGCTTATATTTGGCACACAGAAAAAGGAGAAAATCCACATTCTGTTTATCACGACTTAACTTTCTTTGTTAAAAATGATAGTGACCTATATGAAAGATTCGAAGAAAGTCATTTTCAACAATCGTTTGAGGAGAACACATATAGAACTTGGTTAAAAGAACTTGGATTCTCGAACATTGAAGTTCTTGCTGATTGGAATTTTGAAAGTCCATCTTCAAACAGTGAACGTCTTTTCTTTCACGCAATCAAATAAATTCTTTCCATTTTTAAGCAATTCATATATAGTGAAATTAACTCTATATGAATTGCTTTCTGAAGGAAAGGACTACCCAATCTGATACCTTCATGGATTCAAAAACATAAGAATAAACTATTGCTCCTAACAATTGGTTTATTTTTATTCATTATTATTCAAAACCCTTTTTCTAAAGATCCGGTAACCCCCTTAGCCGGTCAAATTGAGCTTATCCCAAACTCAATCCCAATCCCAACACAAAATGAAATAAATAAAGATGAAGTAGAATCTATTGTTACTGCTTCTCCAGAAAAATCGACTGTTGTAGTTGATGTAAAAGGACAAGTTGTTTCTCCTGGTGTTTATACCCTTTCTTATGAAAGTCGAGTTATAGATGCAATTAAAGTGGCAGGAGGACTATTACCGAATGCTGATGGAAGAGCTCTTAATTTAGCTTCTAAACTTACAGATGAGATGGTTATTTATGTTCCGGAAATCGGAGAAATTCCAGCGATAATCGATCAGAATTCTATTCACACAACGGAGACTTCCAAGGAATCATCACTTGTTAATATAAATACTGCAGATGAAACTCAACTTATGACATTAGTAGGCATAGGTCCTTCTAAAGCAAAGTCCATTCTGTCTTATCGAGATGAACATGGACAATTTATTGCAATTGAAGATTTGAAAGAGGTAACAGGAATAGGTGATCGAACGTTTGAAAACATAAAAGATTTTATTACAGTTAAGTAGTCGATTGCCTTTAGTTAAACGATATTGTTGATTGTTATGTTGAATAGAGGTTCTTGAGAAAAAACGCGCTAGATAGACCTATTAGCGAGCGCAGTGGAACGAAGAGTAAAAGATTACGCCTATCCCGAGTCAACGCCTTCGTGACCATCATGATGTGTCCTGAGGAGGCGTTCTGATTCCATCAGCTCAAATGCTATGAATCTCCTCACTTTGTACACTGACTCAACTTTATAAACTACCAGAGCCATTTGTTTAATAAATTATTGACGTTTGAATTGTCTACCTACTAAACTTAGACAGAGACATCTTTGAATTCAGTTCAATTTTACTGACCAAAAACTGCTCTGGAGAAGACCTAAAATTAATCAGGAGGCGTTCATATGGAGCGAATAACTTGGGACCAATTTTTCATGGCTCAAAGCCATTTACTTGCACTACGAAGTACGTGTACGAGACTAGCTGTTGGTGCAACAATTGTACGAGATAAACGTATTATGGCTGGAGGGTACAATGGGTCTATTTCAGGTGGAGATCATTGTATTGATCAAGGCTGCTATGTCATTGATC
>JBFELW010000475.1:0-2092 GCA_041551995.1 Paenisporosarcina sp. | reverse complement strand
TTGGTTAATCCCTTCCATTTGATACTCGACTGGATCTTCGATTGTGATGATATTCGTCGTGTCTCGATTAATATGTTGTAGAGCTGAATACAAGGTTGTTGTTTTTCCTGATCCAGTTGGTCCTGTTAACAAAACCATTCCTGAGGGTTGTTCCACCATTTTAATAAAAGCATTTAAATAGCGTTTATTAAAATCAAGCTGGTTCATCGGTTTTATAGCTTTGCTCTTATCTAGAATACGTATAACGACTTTCTCTCCATTTACAGTAGGTAAAATAGATACACGCAAATCAATTACTTGTAAATTTTGCGTAAGTCGAATACGACCATCTTGAGGCAACCTGGATTCTGTAATATTTAGATTAGCCATTATTTTCAGCCGTGCAATAAGAGAAGGGAATTGTGACAATTGAAGCACACGATCTGTCTTCAATAACCCATCCACACGGTACCGAACCAGTATTTTATCCTCCAGGGGATCTATATGTAAATCACTTGCTCCCAGTGCTAAACCTTGCATAAATAATTGATTGGTTAATCGAATAGCTGGGGCTTCCTCTTGAGTACTATCGTCTAACCTACCATCTGTTTCAACATGAAGTTCCTTATTCACTTTTAAAAATTTATCAATTGATTCCAAAATATCATTTTTCGACGATATAACCGACATAACGGTAAATCCTGTGCGCAATTCAATATCATCAATTGCCACGAAGTCTAAAGGGTCTGCCATCGCTACTTTAAGTTGTGTCCCTATTTTTTCAATCGGTAATGCAAAATTCATCTTGCAGTATTCTTCACCTAATAGGCTAATCAAAGTTTCGTCAATCGGAAATAAATTTAATGCCACATGGGCAATTCCCAATTGATATTCAAGGACTTCAATAAGTTGTTGATTAGCTAGAAGTCCTCGCTCAACAAGGGCATCACCTAGTCGTTGATCATCAGCCTTTTTTTGCAGCGTTTCAATTAATTGTTCGTTTGTAATGATTTCCGAATCTACTAATAAGTCGCCTAAACGTTTACGTTCCATAGAATTCACACATCCTCAAGTTGTAAAAGTATAGTATACTTTCTAGTATATAAGATTCATGACAGAAATAGATACATAGAACTTAAAAGGGTGAGTGTTGATGAAGAAACTTTTTGGAAATCAAAGAGGACTAACATTAATAGAAGTATTGGCTTCTATTGTTCTTCTCTCAATTGTTATTGTCTCTTTCCTATCTTTATTTCCACAAATCACACATTTCAATAATTCGACAGAAGAAAATTTACAAGCAGCCGCAGTGGCAAAAGAAATACGTGTTCTTGTGAAGGAAGAAGCAATGATTCTGATTCCACATCCTCCAAATTTTTCTTTTACAAATGAACGACAAGGCCCATTCAATCATGTATATATCTATAAGGGTCAGCACAATCGTTTTCAAGTTCTTTTGGAGGTTGACGAAAATCCTTATAACCAGAATAGAAACATACAGAACTTGTATAAATTTAAAGTGACAATTTCAAATGATGAAAATCATCAACTGAGTGTTACTTACGGTTTTATTTCTCAGAATTTAAACCCTATCAATTAAGGAGTGCGGCCAATGGATAACCAAAAAGGCGTTACACTCATCGAATTGCTCGCAACCCTTGTCATATTCGGTATTTTTTCAACAATTATTTGGGCATTTGTCATGCAAGCGTTTCAAACAAATGAAGTTGAAATTTCCAAGAACCAACTTCAGCAGGAAGCAACTATACTATTAAATGCCATCGATGAAGTTCATCGTAAATCTACATCTTACACGATTGATTTTAATAGTAATGAAGTTATTATTACACCTCATAATTCTGATCAAATTTCTTTTAGTAATCCTAGTATTCATTATGATGCATCACCATTTATATCTGGTGAGACAATTACACCAAAATCCCAAAACCTTACTTTCAATTTAGTATTAAAAAGTAAAGCCAATGAAAATATTAAAACGTCGATTAAATCTACTTTCAAAAGATTAAAGTAAGGGGTGAAGAATGTTATGGGAAAAAATAATGAAGCTGGATACACATTATTATTAACCCTTGCTTTAATTATAATCATCACA
>JBFELW010000474.1:0-2140 GCA_041551995.1 Paenisporosarcina sp. | reverse complement strand
ATCCGTAAACGGCATTCGTATGTACACCGTGTTCATTTGTTAGTAAAGGAAGCGCAAAAAACGCACGATACGCTAAGCTATTACCATCTAGTAATAAATATTTATTTTTACTCATCTAATTTCCACTCCTCTAAACGTAAAGAAACATCATCTTCCTTCATTTTACCATGTCGGTAAGATGAAAGGAAAATGACGTCCCTTTGTTATTCTAAATAGCCAGATAAAATCTTAGCATATGGAGAATCAGATGGTATGATAATCATTGTGTCTTTGCCAATTGTTTTTTTATAAGATTCCAATGTTCGATACAAGGAATAGAACTCTGGATCTTTTGAAAATGACCGATTGTAAACCTTTGCAGCTTCTGATTCACCTTCAGCTGAAATGATTGCTGCTTCTTTTTCTGCTGTCGCAATCATTTCTTGTACTTTTTTATCAGTTCTTGCCTCAATGGTTCTCTTGTCTGAATCCCCTTCAGATAAATACTTTTGAGCAATGGATTGTCTTTCTGAAATCATCCGAGTATATACGGATTGTTCATTTTCAGGAGGTAAATCTGTTCGCTTCATACGAACGTCAACCACTTCAATTCCATAATTATCTTTTAATAATAATTCATTAACCCGTGCAGTCACTCGATCATTCAAACTACCTCGTGATGTATTCTCATCATTTATAATTTCATCATAATTGAGTTGACCAAGTTCTGTACGAACAACTGAATAAATAAATTCTTCCATTCGAGACTCTGCATTTAGTAGATTACCTGCATTCGAAATCATATCTATTGGTTTTGTGATACGCCAAACGGAATAGTTATCAATTATAATTCTTTTCTTATCTTTTGTATTAATTTCAGCTTCAGAAACATTATATGTCATTAGATAACGGGGTAATGAAGAAACGGTTTGGATAAAAGGTACTTTCATATAAATTCCTGGCTCAAAATGAATATTTACAACTTCTCCAAATTGGCGAACCACCTTGTATTCATTTTCTTTTACGATAAACAGGTTTGCTAGTAAGATTACTAAAACAGCAAATATTAGAGTCAATGTAAGAATGACTTTGAAGTATTTTTTTATATCGATTGGTGGTTGTGTTTTAGATATTTCCCTTTTTTGTTTAAACTTTTTTTCTAAGCTGTCAAATGGGTTAACATTTTTAGAATCCATCAGTCATTACCTCCCGAGTCAGTTGTAGGTGGAGGTGTTTGTGTCATTTGCTGTAATGGCAGATATTTCACAGTTTCTCCAGAGTCATTCATGATGTAAATCTGTGCATGAGGTAAAACATTCTCTAATGTTTCTATTACTAGACGTTGTCTTGTAATCTCTTGATTATTTTGATATTCTGCAAATAATTTATCAAATATAGCTACTTCCCCTAGAGCTTGTTCGATACGAGCTGTTTTCTGTCCTTCTGCTCTTGATTTAATCGCTGCAATTTCACCAATCGCTTCGCTTTCACGTTGGTTTTTATATTTATCTGCTTCATTTATCTTAGTGTTTTTAGTTTCACGAGCATCTGTAACTGCTGTAAATGCAGATCGAACTTCAGCATTTGGTAATTCAACGTCTTGTAACTTAACACCCAAAATCGATATTCCAATATCGTATTTTCCAATTAGTGAAGCAAGTAAATCTCTAGTTTCAGCTTCGATATCCGCTTTTCCAGAGGTTAGTGCTTCATCAATGAGCGAGCTCCCTATAATAGAACGAATGGACGCTGAGGTTGCATCATGTAAAATAACTTTCGGTTCTTCAGCATTAAATAGATACTTCCCTGGGTCTGTGATTTTCCATTGTACGACTAAATCAGTCAATACAATATTCTCATCCCCTGTAATCATTTTTGTTTCATTGTCAAAAGAAATAATCTCTCCATCTTTGGACTGCTTATAGCCGAATTGTAAACTAAACGTTTCTTTAGATAAGATTTCCACTCTTTGCATTGGCCAAGGTAATTTAAAATGAAGACCAGAATCTAAAATTGGATTCTCTGCCTTACCAAATGTAATCACTACCGCTTGTTCGGATTCATCAACGGTATACCAAGAAGTGAAAATGGCAATAAGTGCAACTAATCCTAAAATGGACATTGCTGAAATTGATAATATACGTCTAACACTCATTTCTAT
>JBFELW010000473.1:0-2142 GCA_041551995.1 Paenisporosarcina sp. | reverse complement strand
TTATCACTTGCGGTCGACGATATGGATGAACTAGGTGAAGGAGAAAAACCAACTGAACAAGTCTCAATTGATTTGGAACAGAACGAAAATCAGCTACTATCTCTAAATTCAATAATGAAAAATCTCATTTACATCATTCCTTTAATGTTCTTCTTAGTCTTAGTCTTAGTCTTAGTAGTTGTTGTACTTCTAACTAGACGTAAGAAAAATTCCTAGGGATCTTTCTAAGGGCTGATCATTGTTTACTGGTTAGCCTTTTTTAATTGAGCCTTCTATTTATACAGAATTAGAGATAATTAAGTAGCGGATAATGTTATAATTGTAAATATTTAGATTTTATGGAGGAAGAAGATGAAGAGGCTAATGATGGTTGTTTCAGTGCTTGTTTTGTTGTTAATGGGATGTACTACTGAATTAACATATTCTGAAATCGAGATAGAAAAAGCCAATCAAGATGTGCAAGATTTTATTGGAAGTGTCGGAGTTCAAGGTGGTCCTAGTCTTTACTTTGACGGAAAGAAAGGTCAAATGTATGTCTATTTAAATGGATCTAACGTAATTCAAGGTGAAAAGGCTACTCATTTTAAGGATTTTGAGCTAGAGGTGGATGGGGATACGTTAAAATTTCTTTTTAATCAGCATGACACGGATGATTATTCTAGTAAGGAATTAAAGTATAAGGCTTTATATAAAGTGAAATTAGACAAGGAATATGACCAGGTAGAGGCTTATAGCAATGGTAAATTGGTTTCATACCAGGTAGTTTCAGGAAATGAATAATGGGGGGTATTTAAATTGGACGATAAAAAAATCAGGTTAACTTTAGCCGGGTCAATCATTATTTTAAGTATTTGTATCTTATTTGCTGCTTTAAGTATTTCGAGTGCTATAAGAGATGCTTCAAGTAATCAAGTGAACAATTATTATGAAAACCATATAGATAGATTTAATGAAAACTTTGAAAATCTAGTGAAAACACTTCAAGAAAATCAATGAGCTAAGGGGAAAAGTTGATGAAAAAGTTCTTGATGATATTTTTTCTTTTATTTGGAGTTGTAGTGATCTCGTTTTCAGTCTGGTGGAATATGGAATCTTCGGTTCAAGGAGGAGTATACCTAGAAAATCATGCGGGATCCGTGTTTTTAGAAGTTGATACTGACACATCCATGCCTGTTTTCGAATTGCCCGTCCGATGGGTCAAATCACATCCATGGGAGGACCCCCCAGTTATCGAGGATATCACGATGTTGAATAAAGACGGTACCACTATAACTAGTTTAAGAGGAGAATATAAGATAGAGGTTGATTCTAGATATTATCAATGGCATAACAGAAAAGTGGCAACCGACATTGAACTTTATATAAACGGTGGGAGTATTGCAGATAAAAGCGGTGTAGCTACAATGCCTTTATCTGACACTCTCCAAGAAATCTACATACCAGAACATTTATCTATTACGATAAAGGGAGAAGTATTCAGTTTTCCAATGAAAGATACCTATCAAATCATTCCCATCAAAAAAGAGGCTATTAATTCAATGCAAGGGTGGGGATTAGAAGGTTCGATGCATGTCCTTGATGAAACAAACAAACCGAAAGGATTTATAGTTAAGCTAACAGGTCGTAGTGGTGCCATTCTTAAAGATATCCTTTTTTGGTTGCCAGGAATGGCAGAAGATTATAATCAAACTGAAATCCTGTACTCACTTAGTGGAGATATGGACCAATATCTAAATAATAGGAACGAATTTGAAGGGAAGCCAATAACATATCCTTTAAAAATGGAATCAAATGAAATACTCATTTATTTTCCATTTACACCTGATATGAAGAATGTGGTGAATGAATCAGTGATTCATTTATTTCCTCACTTCAAATATTCAAATAGTGAAACCGGTCGAGATTATTATACTGGGGGTTCAGGAACATCTGGGTCACGTAATAAAGATAGAAAATTAGAAGATGAACTCATCAAACCATATTAATTGTTTTGGTAACACACAAACGAAAAGGAGAGGTACATTTGGCTATTGGCTTAATTATTTTGGGAGTGATTATTTTCCTTTTGGGGCTACTTACTCCTGTAAGTAATCTTTTCACCTTACCACTATCACTCATTCTAGTTGTTTTTGGCATTATTCG
>JBFELW010000472.1:0-2147 GCA_041551995.1 Paenisporosarcina sp. | reverse complement strand
TCACTATCCCATGCTTCATCTGTAGTGAAAATGTCTTCTAGTTTCCATGTCAACTCTTCAGGCACTTCTTTTCTTGTTAGTACCTTATTCTTAGTATCAGCTGTCAAATTTGGCTCCCCCTCAGATCATATAATTCATAGTAGAACAACTTCTTTATTTTCTCAATATTCGCAACGCTTTGCAAATTTGAGGTTTTGAAAACTTTTAAGTATCCTGTCTTCACTTATTTGTTGGTGAAAAATAAATCGATCTACCTTAATCTCTAATGCTTGAAGTATGCTTACATATACGTTTAGCACCTCAATCCCCTTATCGACATCTATTATATTCATCTGTGTTTTAACAAATGTCTCCATCCAACTATTTTTTCTTTCTGACTTTGTTGCATCATGTTTCAAACTTTCATAGATAAAACGAACTTGCCATTCAACTAAGGAACATGAAAAGCACTCTGAGCCCTCTATAGGTATTCCCATAAATAAAGGCAGGTTTACGGGTGATACTTGATATTCATAACAGGCTCTTAGTATATGGTCATTGACACCTTTTCGACTTGTTAATAACCGATTTCGTAAAAACAGTAACCGTTGCTGTTTAACAACATTCCAATAAATTGTGATTTCTTCTTCTACTAATGGCTTCATCAGCATAAAAGGAAAGCTTTGATGATGAGTAGGAAGTGTACGTACTTTCCCAATAAAGCGGTTTCCTTTAAGGTGCACCAGATGAGAGATGTAGGTAAATTGGTGATTAATAGGGTTATATGTGATTAAGTGAGAACCAAAGGTTGGGTGATGTTCGATAAACTTTTGGCGAAAACCAGATAATTGAAGGGAAGTAATTCCATGGTTTGGGATGAATGGAATATCAAATGTTCTCAGTATCCAGATAGGTGAGATACCAATTTTACGGTAGCCTTCTGAACGTTTATCAATTTCTAATGTAGAAATGACACTGCATTGAAACTCAATAGCATATTTCTTTTTATTATGTTGGACAAGTAAATCTGGTCTTTGCTCAATTTTAGGCAAATAGCTTTCAACAACTACATCTATACCTTTACTTTGAAAGAAATCGGCGAGTTGTAATTTTCCTTTTAAATGTGTGGGAGATTCTCTTTCTGAAAATGAAGTTAAACAGTTACTTAAAACAATATGAGCAAAATGGGGAATCATGACTTGTCCAATTTTAAGTCGAACCGGGTTTTTGCATTGTGGACAAATAAAGGTCATGGATTTTCTCATATGTTGCAGGACTTCTTTAGACAATTGGCTCGTGATTGTAAAAAGATCATGTGAATCTGTTAGGGCTGTTAATATAATAGCACCTCCTTATGCTAATTGTACGAATATTTAAACAGAAAATCAAATAGGAAAAAGGAACGTCATTTATTCATTCTTTCATGACCATTCCCACAGATAACTTAGGATTAAACCAGTCAGTTCTTTATATATAAATTTCCATTAAAAAAATCCTCCCCTAAAGGGAAGGATTAATTAAAATGTTTTAATACTTGTTCAAAGACTTGATCAGCCATAATTTCATTTCCATATTCTTGCATACGGTGAATCGTTACAGTAGATTGAGATGAATATTCGGAAAGAATACTCGTTAGATTAGCTAACTCAATTTCATTCTTTTCTTCTTTATCTGCTAATACATACAGATAATAACGATTGTTGAAAAAATAGAGGGCTGTTGAAACATAGCTTGGTAGCTGAATTCGCTTAGCCATTGGTATTAAATCATCAAATTCTTTAATGAGAAAGGTATATTCACCGGAAGTATTTGCAGTTTCACTAAATATCTCTCCATAATCTTCAAACGGTTGTTCTTCTGCAGAACTTTCAGACATATTTGAGAAAAAATGACCTTTTTCATCTGTTTCATATGGTGATTCCATTCGTTTACCATCACGGTTAATCTGTGCTCTAGTAACAGTAACTTCTAAACCTTTATCCATCGCATGAACTTGGATCCAGAGTGGGCCTTCTATTTCAAAATCAGATTCATCATTAATTTCATCCATCATTTCCCAAAAGAGTTCTTCGCTCTTATCTCGATTAAACCAAATTTCATCTCGGCTGAAGCCTCTTTTTTCGATGTCGATGTATGAAATGTAGAATTTAACAGTGTTTTCATTTATG
>JBFELW010000471.1:0-2156 GCA_041551995.1 Paenisporosarcina sp. | reverse complement strand
TCGAGACATTGAAACCGATGCAAAGAATGCTGCTATAGCCAAGACAATTATTCATCTTGCTCATAGTTTGGGAATGGAGGTTATCGCTGAGGGTGTTGAAAAAGTATTGCAAGTTGACTTCTTGAAAGCAGCGAATTGTCATAAAGCTCAAGGCTTTTACTTTAGTCGCCCTATCCCTATCGATGAAATTACAGAACGATATATGAACAAGTAAAGCCGAAGGGAGCTGGAAACAGTTCTCTTCGGTTTTTATAAAAGCTTTTGTGCTAATAGGACCCCAGCGCTCATGGTCTTTGAAGTCATTTCAACCTAGTTCTAGTTAGTAATAAAACGTAAAGAAATCTAGTTATTTCCGCGGAAAAAAGAATGACGATAACTTCGCTGATCATTAGGTTGAGGGGATTGAGGCGTTCGTCCTCAGGAAAGGACTCGTATTCCATATGAATAGATTAGGATATAGTCTGTAGCAATTTGTGAAAAGAAGCCTGCTATTTTACTAGTAATCAAAGACACGGCTTTCAAGACATGATACTATAATGAGTGAATATTCATTCAATAAAAAGGGGCTGAATGGTTTGCTATTAAAAGATCAAACAATTATTGTAACTGGTGGTTCTAGTGGTATGGGATTCT
This sequence comes from Paenisporosarcina sp., assembly GCA_041551995.1. GTDB lineage: Bacteria > Bacillota > Bacilli > Bacillales_A > Planococcaceae > Paenisporosarcina. The sequence continues at coordinate 1,523 of JBFELW010000471.1, read as the reverse complement.
ATATGGCTAAACGTTTTGTAGAAGAGGGTGCTAATGTTGTTATAACAGGACGAAATTTAGAAAGATTAGAAACTGCTCAAAAATCCATATCACATGATAGTAGTCGAGTAGGAATCTTTCAAATGGATGTTCGTGAACCAGAGCATGTAAAAGCCATGGTTTCTTTTGCTGATGAACGTTTTGGACGAATTGATGGACTTGTAAACAATGCTGCGGGTAACTTTATTGTACAGACAGAAAAACTCTCACCAAATGGTTGGAAGTCAGTGATTGATATTGTATTGAATGGGTCATTTTACTGTTCCCATGCTGTAGGTAATTATTGGATTGAGAAAGAACAAAAAGGCGCAATTTTAAATATGCTTGCTACTTACGCATGGAATGCCGGAGCAGGAATCGCACACTCAGCGGCTGCAAAAGCAGGTGTTATGTCACTTACTAGGACGTTAGCAGTTGAGTGGGGAACAAAATACGGTATTCGTGTAAATGGAATTGCCCCAGGTCCTATCGAAAGAACGGGTGGAGCAGAGAAGCTTTGGGAGTCAGAAGAGGCTGCAAGACGGACATTGGATTCGGTCCCACTGGGCAGACTAGGTCGTCCAGAAGAAATTGCAGAACTTGCATCATTCATGCTTTCAGACAAAGCTTCATATATGAATGGTGAAATTATTACACTTGATGGAGGTCAATGGTTAAACAAATTTCCTTTTTAGTGTGTAACAAATCAAGATTTACCCATACTAATCCTATAACCTCGAGAGGATGAGATTGGTATGGGTATTTGGACTTGGCCCTTAATGGGAGTTGTCATCATTGTTATGGCTATAAGTGTTTATTCCACTTTTAAAGTGTTGAACTTTGAGAAGAGAAGACAGAGTGTAAATGATTCACCGGTTTCTGAAGAAGTAAAAGAGCATCCTGCTTTACTTAACCCCATTTTTTGGGTTTATATTGTGTCCCTAGGGTTCATGTTACTTATGATTTTCTTCTATGCTGTTTCTACATCTAATTAGATGTAGAAACTTCTTTTTTTTGTGATAAAATTCGTGTATTAGAAGAGGGAATATTCAGTTGTACCAATTACTAATGCCGATTAGAACTATAGGATTAACATTTTATAATGTCGAAATAAAAGGCGGTTTACTCTTTTCTTTTAAGAGGTTTTTCATCCTGTTTTAATGAAAAATGTGATATGATGAAAAGGTAGTTTGCTGTTCTTAATAAGAACGGATTAAAAGGAGTAGAAGTGTATGATTTCGGTTACAAGCAGAGATTTTTTGGATATGCAAATCGAAGAATTCATCATCTCATCAGAAAAAGTTGCTCATGTTCAACTAGGAAATAGTGCAGAACACGCTATTCTAGTATTAACTAAAACAGGTTATTCATCCATTCCAGTATTAGACTCAAAATACCGGCTAAAAGGCTTAGTAGGCACACAAAACATTACAGATGCAATTTTAGGACTTGATCATATTGAGTATGAACGTTTACCGAATATTAAAGTCGACGAAGTCATGATG
>JBFELW010000470.1:0-2157 GCA_041551995.1 Paenisporosarcina sp. | reverse complement strand
GGACCTGCACACTGCACAAATTCTTGCATGGACAATCCACTAAAAACGACGAATTGATCGATTTCATTCATATGTATGTAAATATGGTGAATGTAATCGGCAGCGTCTCGCACTTTTTTCACCATGAGAATCACTCCATTTCTCTTTTCATTATAAGCAGTGTTCCAATAGAAGGAAACATTTGAGCAAAAAAATGTTATGACTTCCAGCACAAGCAGAACCTTATATTTTACGTTATAATAAGTGTTGTTGTTCATAACTTCTGCTGTTTTTATGCTAGTTTAATTGAATAGTAGTGACAAAAACAACAAAATGACTTTATTAGAAATTTAGGTGACATACATGGAAACGAACAAAAGCTTTGCAGACCGTTTCGACTGGACACTCGCTTTTATACTTTTACTCTTTTTAATTGTAAGCTTATTTGCTATTTCTTCTGCACAAACTACTGGGCAATACGGGACAAACTTTTTACCTAAGCAAGCATTTTGGTACGTTATTGGGGCTATCATTATTGGATTCACCATGTTTTTCGACCCTGACCAATACAAGAAGATGGCATGGGTTTTATACGGGATAGGTATTTTTTTACTTATCATACTCATCTTCATGCCTGAAGGTGATGGCCAAATTGGTGAATTGCGTGGCGGTGCTAAAAGTTGGTTTCACTTACCGGGAATCGGGAGTATTCAGCCTTCTGAATTCATGAAAACATTTTTCATCTTAACGGCTGCCAGAATGATTAGTAACCATCATGAAAAGTTTCCTTTGAAATCCATTAAGACAGATTTCTTCTTACTTGGTAAAATCGTCTTGACAGCAATTTTCCCCTTAATTTTTATCATGCAACAACCCGATTTAGGAACGTCCCTTGTATTTATTGCAATTACAGCGGCACTAATTGTAGTGGGCGGTGTTACTTGGAAGTTAATCGTACCTATATTCGCAGGAACAATCGTCCTTGGCGGTTCTTTACTCTGGATGGCCGTGTTTATGCAAGAATTTTTACAAGAAAAGTTTGGCTTTAAACCATACCAGTTTGGACGCGTATATTCTTGGCTTGACCCCTACTCCTATTCAACTTCTGAAGGATACCACTTAATCAATTCCATGAATGCCATTGGTTCTGGAGAAATATTTGGTAAAGGGTTTCAAAACAGAGAAGTGTATATTCCTGAAAACCATACGGACTTCATCTTTAGTGTAATTGGTGAAGAATACGGTTTTATCGGGGCGAGTATCGTGATCAGTTTATTCTTTTTATTGATTTACCATTTGACCAAGATTACTCTTCAATTAAAAGATCCTTTTTCAACTTATGTATGTGCAGGCATTATTGCTATGGTTACTTTCCATGTATTCCAAAATATCGGAATGACGATTCAATTATTACCGATCACAGGTATTCCACTTCCGTTTATTAGTTACGGGGGAAGTTCCCTAATGGGAAATATGTTGGCATTAGGACTTGTCTTTAGTATGAAATTCCATCACCGAACATATATGTTTGGTTCAAGTGAAGACGAATAAGACTACGTATTTACTTCGCAAATCAGATTATCGATAAAAGGCATCGAGAGCACGTTCTCTCGATGCCTTTTATCTTTTTAATATGAACGGAAATCTAACCAGACTGCTTCTTCTATCATTTATTTGAATGTTAAAACGGTATTGATCATCAATTTTTGATTAAAATAAAAAATCCACTAAAAGACAATCGTTTAAACGAAACGAAGATCCATTTAGTAGATTTGAGGTTGTCGAGTAAATTCTAGTTGTATTTAGCCAAGAGACTGCGGTGTTTGAGTTGGGGGTGCAAGAGCTTTAAGCAGTTCTAAGCGAGATTTTGTCATTGTGACAGTAACGCCTAACTTAGATAGTTTTAAAGCGATACTTTTTAAATCCACTTCTTTCGCCATCCATTCCACCTCTACCTTTCCTTCTTTATTAAACGTTTTACCGTATAAAAAGTTGCAAGTAAATCGTTTATAATTCGGTTTTTTATTTGATACCTTCATAATACCACGTTTGCAACCATTTAAATCTTTCATTTTTGTTACATATTTTATCCCAATGTAACCCATAATAAACATTATTAAAGGAGGTTTTATTATGGAAATAAAAGAAATCATGACTCGAGACATCGTCACTTGCTCT
>JBFELW010000469.1:0-2159 GCA_041551995.1 Paenisporosarcina sp. | reverse complement strand
TCAAGTAAGTTTTGATTACACGCTTGTAAATGTTCTTTACTTTCTTCGATGAACATTTCTAAATATTGACTCATCTCCATTTAATAGCACCCCTTTAAGGCAAATATTTCATGATCATTCTTGCAATGTCATCTATATCTGCTACGTCATCAACTAAATTACTTTCATAAGCAGCTTTAGGCATTCCATAAACAATACATGTATCAGCAGATTCAGCAATCGCTCTTACATATCCGTGTCCCTTAAGCTCAATTAAACCTTTCGTTCCATCTGAACCCATCCCAGTCATTATTACGGCTACTTTATCAAGAGCATCGAATTGGCTGACACTTTCAAACATCACATCAACAGATGGACGATGTCCAGCTCGGGGTGCTGCTTGGTTATCTAATTCGATAATATAAGTAGAACCTACCTTCTTAATACCCATATGATAGCCACCGGGGGCTATATAAGCAGTACCATCATGTAATACATCACCTTGCTCGGCTTCCTTTACATGAATCTCTGATAATTGGTTAAGTCTAGTAGCTAGCGATTTTGTGAATCCTGCTGGCATATGCTGTACTATTAATATCGGCGACTTTAGGTCTTTTGGTAGTCTCGATAAAACTTCTTGTAAAGCACGTGGTCCTCCAGTGGACGTTCCTAGCAAAACTATTTTTTTTCGAGTTGAGAACCATTCTTTATCTGTGGTGTTATTAGGCATTTTACTGATAGTTGGTTGAACTGATATTTTTGAGTTATTCTCAATTTTTTCTGAAGGTAGAACCTTCGTTTTTTTGATTTTTAAAATGGACACTTGAGCTGCATGAATAATTTTAGTAATCAATTCATCCTTCACTTTATGTAAGTCCAAAGAAATCGTCCCACTAGGTTTCGCTACAAAATCAACAGCACCGTGTTCCATAGCTATCATCGTATTTTCTGTACCTGTTTTCGTTGTACTAGACAACATGACGACTGGAACCGGGAAAATTTCCATGATTTGTTTCAAAGCCTCTATACCATTCATTTCCGGCATTTCAACATCCATTGTCACAACGTCTGGTTTTAACTTTTGTATTTTCTGTAGAGCATCTTTTCCATTCCTAGCAGTCCCCACCACTTCAATGAATGCATGGTCAATAAAAAAGTCGCTAATTAACTTTCTCATAAACGCGGAATCATCTACGATTAATAACTTTTTAGTTTCGTTTAAAACCATGTTAAGAACGTCCTTTCGTAAACATGTTTTTCAAACGTGAAATGAAGGTGTTTGGACGCTCTACCGCATGAATTTCCTCATTTGTAAATTGCGCAAAGCGCATGGTCATTGTTTGAAGTGTTTTTGAAATTTCCGCCTCCGGATATAAGATTGAGAATGGGATTTGCTCCCTGACTGCTTTTCGTACAACTGAGTCTTCCGGCAAAGAACCTAAAATTGTCACTTCTTTGTCAAGAAACTTAGACATCGCAAAAGAAAGTCTAGTAACTGTTTCTCTACCTTCATCTGCTGTAAACGCTCGATTACAAACTACATAAAAATTCTTTTCAGGGTCTTTAAAATGAATGTATTTCATCATAGAGTAAGCATCAGTAATAGCAGTCGGTTCTGCTGTCGAAATAACTATCACGTCGTCAACAGCCACGATTAAATCAAGTGTTTGATTTGTAGCTCCTGCACCCATATCAAACAAAATGACATCGAATTCTTTCTGTAAATATTCGAATGCTTGAATCAGTCGGCTAAACATATCTTCGTTCCATTCAAGAACGCCGTTCAACCCTGAACCTCCAGAGATATACTTCATGCCATTTGGCCCTTCATACATAACGCTTGCAAGTGATTGTTGTCCATCTAAATAATCCTTTAAACTTGTTGGAACACTCTTCCCTATCAAAATATGAATATTACCCATTCCAATGTCCATATCAACCAACACTACTTTTTTGCCCATGGAACTGAGCATAGAGGAAAAGTTTATAGAAAAGTTACTCTTTCCAACTCCACCCTTACCACTAACGACCGCTATAGATCGCCCGATTTTCCCTTGGCTTCGAAGCATGTGCATGCGGAGTGATTCAGCTTGATCTCTCATCTTCATACTCCTTAAATAGCAACTTTAGTACTGAATCAATAGAAGCTTCATTAATATCTTCCGGGACTTCTTGACCAT
>JBFELW010000468.1:0-2163 GCA_041551995.1 Paenisporosarcina sp. | reverse complement strand
GATACCCCAATTACGATACCTTGCTGTGGTGCATGTTCCATCATACTCTTTAAAACTTGAGGCAATTCATTTCGATATGTAGATAAATATCTCGCATCCAATTTACCATTCATTTTTGCAGTATTAAGTAGTTCACGATGATTATCGATAAGAGTATTGTAATACATGACTAACTGATTGACTTTAGTATCCAACTCATCAACAAACAGCATACTTTCTCGTTCGTCCAGAGGTGCTTTTTCAGTTACTTCTTCGACCATTTCTGATGGAAACGTTAAAGATTCAATAACATGATTATAAAGTTCTTCATTTGGTTCTCCACTGTAGTCACCTCTCCCGTCGGGATTAAAGTATAAAGAGAAGAGTTGATCTGCCATTTGCACAAATTCAATTTGATTATATTCATCCTCTGTAAGCCCAAGCATTTCTCTACGATTCGCCTTTTCTCTTTCATAGGACTCTTTCAATTCTTCACTATCATTTTCTTCGGCAACTAGTTCTTTTTGACTTCCATTGTCATTCCACTGATCTAAAAAAGAAGCACTTAAAATGCCAATTAAAAAAACAAATACTAAACTCACTGCCCAAATACTAAGCTTTTGTCTGTTGTAAGTAGGTTTATTCGCTGGCGGACTGGCTTCGCTACCGCCTCCTTCAGCTATAATTATTTGTAATACATCATCAGCATTGAATTTAGAAGGGACTCGTTTGTATGATTTCTTTAATAAGTTCAAATTCGTTTCAAGTTGGTTATCATCTAATACTTCAAGTACTGATTTTAGTTGTTCTCTCGAACTAAGCATTCTTGATTCAACTTTGTCAGCAGAAATATTTAAAATTTCACCAATTTGCTCATATGATAACTCATGGAAATAAAACAAAACTAGTGGATTACGTTGTTTCTCCTCTAACGAATGAATAGCATCATGAAGTTCGCGATCTTCGTCAAATACTAAAATTCTCGATTGTGGTGATCTAGTTGATAGTGAAGTTTCATCCTCCAACTCATGCTTTTTCTCTTCTGCACGTTTTTCTTTTCTGCCATAACTTCTCGTTGTATTTAATGCAATTTTATATATCACCGTATTAAAGTGAGTGTTTTCAAATTCACTTAAGGAATTATAAAGGTCAATAAACACATCTTGGGTCACACCCTTGATATCGTCTACACCGACCCCACATTGAAAAGCGAATTTTTCGACTGTCCGATGAAGGAGTTCCATTAATTCTCCATATGCAAGTGTGTCTCCATTTATAGCTTTAGTAATTAATTCAGTATCTTGCATGAAGTCTCCCCCTTGCTGTCTATCCTTGTAATACGTTTCTTATTCTCATAATGTTGCAAAAAGTTCTATAATTTTAAAAGCCTGACGTAGATAGGGAAATCTTAATATTGTAGGTTAAAAAGTCCCGGAAAAAATAACAATTGTCATAGTTTACACATTCGTGTATGTTTTTTTTAGCACGCATCGTGTTCGAAAATATGTAAGTATAGTATCCAACAAAACCTATAATTAAAAATCGTAAAAGTAACTTGAATAAGAGTGACTTTCTCATCTCTTTCAACCCCATTATGATTAGAGAGAACATATACCATCCCCTGAAACTTTGTTGTCAGATGAACGTAATTGTAAAAGGAAAGCCTAACTGAAGGTTCCTTAAGTTTATTATTTTCAAACTTACAAATTCTACATTTACTAAATTTCCACTTTTTATGTAAAAACCCTTCTTTTTTCTAAAAACCCATTAAAGTTGTGCTAATATTAAAATAATTTAAGTTGTATTTTCTATTTAGGGGAGATGTTAAGAGAGTCACTTTTACACATATACAATTTAATTGAAAGGGAAGGGAAAGGGCTTCACAATAAAACATTTATTTAGAAACGTTTAGGGGGGAATACTATGTTAGAAAATATAAAACAAAATATTTCTAAAGTAATGATTGATAAAGATCGTGAGATTGAGCTAATGATTATTGCCTTATTAAGTGATGGACATGTTTTATTAGAAGATGTTCCAGGGACTGGCAAGACTACGATGGCTAAATGTTTTTCTAGAAGCATTGAAGGTACATTTAATCGATTACAATTCACACCAGACACTTTACCATCAGACATAATTGGGCAAGAGTATTTCGATGTCAAAACAAGTGATTTTAAAGTG
>JBFELW010000467.1:0-2164 GCA_041551995.1 Paenisporosarcina sp. | reverse complement strand
TATACAAGACACGGGAGATGCTAGTTCCTTTTTTGGTCCAGTTGGTTACAATCACCAATTCTTCATGGATCAATTGGAAATGATTAAAGAAGATGAAACGATTAAAGCTGTTGTATTGCAAGTGAATTCACCTGGTGGTGGTGTAGTTGAGTCTGCTCAAATTTACGACAAGATTATTGAAATAAAAGAAGAAGTAGGCGTCCCATTTTATGTTTCAATGGGGAGTATGGCTGCTTCGGGGGGATACTATATTTCAGCTCCAGCAGACAAGATTTTTGTGAATAAAGAAACGTTAACAGGTTCAATTGGTGTCATCATGGAAAGTATCAATTATGGAGAACTTGCTGAAAAGCATGGAATTGATTTCGTCACAATAAAAACAGGACCATATAAAGACATTATGAGTCCAACACGTGATATGACGCAAGAAGAACGCGATATGCTTCAAGAAATGATCAATGATTCGTATGAATCGTTTGTTGATATCATAGAAAAAGGCCGTGGAATGACGGAGGCAGAAGTGAAAGCTGTAGCTGATGGTCGAATTATGAATGGCCGACAAGCAATCGAAGCTGGCCTTGCCGATGAGTATGGCTACTTGGAAGATGTCATCGCTGCTGTTCGCACTGATTTTGATGATTTAGAAAATGCAGAAGTCATAGAGTATGGGTACACACAAGATTTTGCAAGCTTGTTTTCGATGAAAACCCAATCATTATTTGGTGGGAACATGGAGACTCAACTTATTGGTAAATTGCTTTCGGATTATAATGCACCGCGTATGATGTACATATATGGTGAAAAGTAAGGGGGATCACAATAATGACCAATTTAAATGACTCTCATAGCCATGATTCTGAAATGGTGCTTCCTGAAGAACAAAAACCAAGGTATATGATGGAAGAAACAGATCAATATATGTTAAAACCTGCTGGATTTTGGATACGTTTTTGGGCGTATTTAATAGATTTACTTGTTGTATCATCCATATCTAGTATTGTTATTTATCCTGTATTTCATATTTTTAATTGGGATGTACAAGGTACAACTTGGTATGCGCCTATTGGTATTCTAACAAGTATTATTTTCTACTTGTACTTTATTTTAATGACAAAGTTTTTTAAACAAACAGTTGGGAAAATGATTGTGGGTATTCGTGTTGTTTCATTAAAACAAGAGGACCTATCAATTTCCACAATACTATTCCGTGAATGGATTGGTCGTTTCTTCTCAGCTACTATTTTGCCACTTTATTGGATTATCGGCTTTACACCGAATAAACAAGGAGTGCATGACTTTATCGCAGATACAATGGTTGTACACGAACAAGCATATGAAAAAAAGGTATTAAAAAACTATAAACGTATCGAAAGTTCAAGTGAGTTGCCAGAGTCAAATATGATTTAGTAAGATAGGGGAAAGGGAGGCGTTATTCTTGGTACAGATTACATTCAAACAAAATCCAATTACATTGATTGGTAAAGAAGTAAAAGTAGGGGACACAGCGCCAAATTTCACAGTGCTTGCTAATGATTTAAGTCCTGTAACATTAAACGACTCTAAAGGGAAAGTTAGATTAATTAGTGTAGTTCCTTCATTGGATACAGGAACTTGTGATGCTCAAACTCGTAAGTTTAACGAGAGTGCCGCTGAAATTGGAGAAGATGTTGTGATATTAACTATCTCGAATGACTTACCGTTTGCTCAAAAGCGATGGTGTGCAGCAGCTGGAATTGAAAATGTTCAAACACTTTCTGATCATCGCGATTTGTCTTTTGGTGAAGCATACGGCGTCGCTATTCAAGAATTACGTTTACTAGGTAGAGCCATTTTTGTTATAGATGCAAACGATAAGGTAACATATGTCGAGTATGTATCTGAAGCGACAGAACATCCAGATTACGAAAAAGCGATTGCAGCTGTGAAATCGGCTAAACAATAATTTTTAAGAGACCCACTCGAATAATTTGAGTGGGTTTCCCATTTAAAGGAGCACGTTATGAATAGTTCAATGGAAAATCTGTTCAACTTTATTGATGAACATGCAAAGAAAATTCAAGCTACTGAAGATTTAACTTATATTGAAGGCGTATTAGAAACAACTGAGATGTGGCTAGATGGTGATATAACTCCTAGCGGTGACAGTATACAAAAAGAAGATGTG
>JBFELW010000466.1:0-2165 GCA_041551995.1 Paenisporosarcina sp. | reverse complement strand
GATTGACATCCAAACCAACCGAATCTGTATACTCTCTCATAAATTCAAGTCCCGCATCCCAGCTACCTTCTCCAAATTTCACTTTACCCATTTCTTTCGCTAAAACTTCAGCATGCGTATTGTTGCTTAGTTTCAAAAATGGAACCATTAACTCTTTTAATGGCATTGATTTTTTAGACAATAATACACGTGCATTTTCAGGTGTTTCCCTGTCAGAACTTTAGACGTTGAGACAAATTTAATTCCCTTAGAACCTAAAGATCATTTGAAGACATCTAGTGCACATAAGCAGTAAGATTAAATATGGCAATCCACTCTTTCCTACCAGCTGAACCAAGTGGTTCATTACCTGCCTCATGATACGGTACGACTTTAAACATAAAGTTAGTCGAGACTAATTCTCCAGTGAATTTGATTTCTCTCCCACATTTTTCACAATACACACCTAGGCTCATTTTTAACTCTTTATTACAACGGTTCTATTCATATGGTAACATTATCATATAAGTGTATTATTTGTAAAAACGTGTTAGTGCACTTTTGGTTACTTTAATTTAGACATTAATATTAATCCTAGTATGAGAGAGACTAAAAGGAGAAAACTATGGAAAATTTAAAAATAACTTTAACTAATGTAATCTCCGGTGAGGTTACGCAGGTTTCACGGGGCATTCTTGATGAAATGATAAAGAACATCGGCACAACCGACCCTGTAGTAAGAGATCAACTTATTTACTGTGCATTTTGTAAACTGATATTCGAAGATCGTTTTGAAAAAAGGCAGTTGGAATATATATTGCACTCTCTATTAAATAATCGTTTCTTGCATTTAGATATAGAAACCTCAACGACAGATTCTGTCTTTACACGTTCATTCACGACTCTCATCTTTGCGGCAATTTTAGAATATGATGGAACCAAACAAATACTTGACGAAGACATCATCCTTCAAGTCACAACTACCTCACACGACTATATGATGAGAGAGAAGGATTTGAGAGGGTACGTACAAGAAAAAGGATGGGCACATGCCGCCGCTCATGGGGCTGATTTATTAGAATCGCTGATTAAACATCCGTTAGCAACAGAGTTAGACGCTCGAAAAGTACTTCAACACATTGCTCGATTCCTCACTATCGCAGAGGGGTATCAAGACGATGAAGAAGAACGATTGGCTCGAGCATTTGTCGCATTAACTAGTCATCATTTGTCTGAAGAAATTATTTCCAAATGGCTTTATTCACTTGATCATTCTCTGAGAGAGAAATTGGCAACCGCGAAAGGGGAATTGCAACCCTACTATTCCCAACTCGCATTTAAGAATTTCTTGAAATCAGCGTTCTTTTTGTTTGAAAAGCAAGATGATAGAAAACCTTTGCAACAAACGATCAAACAAATTGTTTGTGACCTTATCCATTAAAAAGTTTCCCGCATTCTTGAAACTATTTCCTTTTTCCATCGATTATTCAGAGTAGAGGAGTGAAGTTAATGCGGTTGAAAACGTTTTTGAAAGGTATGGGATATTTTGTTTTGCTTATTGGGACACTTCTATTCGGTCTGTTCATGATATTCAATTATTTGTTTTTCAATATCGATCGTGTACCGGATGGTGAACTGCTAGCCGACAAAATCTCCCCAAGTGGAGAATATACAGTTCTCACTTATGTTATCAATGCACACACCACAGTTGCGCCCGCCGTAAGAGGAGAAGTAATCTCTCACAAAGAGAATGATAAAAAACGAAATTTATATTGGGAGTACCGTACGGAAAAAGGTGAAATCGAGTGGATTAATGAACATGTTGTTTCCATAAACGGAATAGAGCTTGATGTTCGCACAGATACGTATGACTATAGAAAAGACTGAGGACTAAGAGAACATCAACTTAGTCCTTATCTTCTGCCTTGTGAAGATGTTCCTGCTTGTTTAAGAACCTGATGATTCGATCGTTCCCTTTGATTTCTAGCAAATGAATTCCTGTATCCCCCGTTGCAAATATAAATTCATTGTTCATTGGCTGCTTGAGAAAGGCTTTAAGTAAATTTGAAATCGTTCCTCCGTGAGATACAATGGCTACACGCTCATATTCTTGATAGTCAAAAAAGACTCTATGAAAAATATTATCGGCTCTGAAACGGAATTCCAGATCTGATTCACCATCTTGG
>JBFELW010000465.1:0-2168 GCA_041551995.1 Paenisporosarcina sp. | reverse complement strand
GTCGAACTCGTAGATACACTCGATAGGGACGGAATCTGCAAGTTTGTCACTCGATTTCCTCCTCATGATTAGGCCGGTTCGTCATATGATGAGCGGTTAATACAAGACGGTTATAGAAGTCATCTCGAATCTTACCTTCAAATCCTACTTCATCCATTGCAACTGCCATGCACTCTAGCCAAGCTTGTGCACGATCTGGCGTGATTGGAAATGGAATGTGTCTAGCACGCAACATAGGATGTCCATGCTCTTGAGAGTATATATTGGGACCACCTAGATACTGTGTAAGAAATTGTTTTTGTTTTCGTGCTGTTTCCGTTAAGTCATCTGGAAAAATGGGCTTTAGCAGTGGGTGTACTGCGACTTTCTCGTAGAAAGCATCAACTAGCTTGGATAAAGTTTCAGGACCAATTTCCTCGTAAGGAATAATAGGCTTTCGGGTCATCTTTAGAACTCCTTTGCTTTCTCTGTAACCCCATTCTATCAACGTTCCGATATTTTCTCAAACAAATCGATTTCATAAAAAAGTGTAAAAAAATACTTCACTGGTTAGTTCTGATACTAGGTATCTCCTTTTGTTCTCGTAATTGTGGTAGTTATGGCTATAAAAAGGAAGTTTTTGATTGTTCGACGAAATGGCATTTAAAAGCCATGTGCGACCTAAGTCGAAGACAATTGGCAACCGATAGGAAGCTTCTGATCTATTCAAGAAGCCATCTTTGTCGCGTTAGGAATTGTGCGGATTTCATGAATACTTGAATTAGAGTGTCGAAATGGAGAATAACCTGCGCGAAATCTAGAATAACCTGCGCGAAATCGTGTATAGCAGCCATGAAATCTAGAATTCGACAAGCGAAATCAAGAATCCATAAAAATTATTCCAACGGGGGTATATCCAAAATATGTTCTATTATGCCATATATGTTGTCAACAAAAAAACCACAAAGCATTTTGCTTTGTGGTTGAATTTATCCTTGATAATAATTCATCACTTTTTGAACATAGTTCTGGGTTTCTTTAAAAGGTGGAATTCCACCATATTTCTTCACGTTTCCAGGTCCAGCATTATAAGCTGCTAAGGCTGTATGTATATTGCCGTCAAATTGATTTAACATTTGGCGTAAATATTTGGCACCACCCATGACGTTTTCTAAAGGATCCAGGCGATTATGAACACCTAAATATTTTGCTGTCCCAGGCATAAGTTGCATTAACCCTGAAGCGCCAGCATGACTGATCGCATTTGGATTAAAGTTGGATTCTTGTTTAATAACGGATTCAATCAGTTTTTCAGGTAAGTTGTATTTTTCTGCAGCTTGGCGAATAATGTCGGCAATATCTCCAGTTTTAGTAGTTTTTTGCTCAGTAGCTTTACCTGGCAGTGTGGTATTGTGCATAACAGACCCTTGAAATCCACTGTTCAGTTGTCCAAGAAGACTTTCTGATAGGGAAGTAACAGCGGTAGCTGGTGATTGTTCTGTGAGCATGTCCTGTAACATCTCAGTGAACATGGAAGAGTTTTCTCCTTGTTCAGCGAATGATTGAACAGAACCCAATGATTGTAATGCATTAATTTCCATTAATGTTTTGATTGACTGTAAGTTCATTTCATCAGCCCTTCTGCTTCAATGTTGCTTTCATAAAGCGAGCAATTTTTTTATCGGTTTGGCGTGTGGGAATATTATGTTTAGCTAGTAAGTCCAAGAAAACTTTTTGTCCTATTTCGACATCTTCTACCTCATATTCTACTTCATAATCTTCTTGTTGCATATAGTGGGAATGGTCGAGTACGAGTAAGCCGCCTTCATACTCAAATTCCGCTCGTTTGGTTCGCAAAGAACCAAATGAGTAAAGACGGGGAGGCAAATGGGAGAATACTTCAATCTTATGAGTGTCAATAAAACCTTGGTGTAAAATTGTATCTCGTTCCTCATCTGATACTAGCTCGGTAGTTTCCATCATTGCGTGTACATTTGTACTTGGTGATTTTAGTGTAAGTTCATTGCGAGTAGGGAGAGTGCGTAACCTAAAACCAATCTTCTCATCTCGCAACTTAAAATCTGTTGTATCAAAATATGTATTCGTTTGGGAATGAAAATCGGCATCGTGAATCGAGAATATTTTGCACAGTCGCAAGAATTCCTCACGTGTTAATAAATTTTTAAATT
>JBFELW010000464.1:0-2171 GCA_041551995.1 Paenisporosarcina sp. | reverse complement strand
GATTATTTTTACTGAATATCGAGCTAGTCAAGCTTACTTGCAATGGTATTTGTATACAAAAGGAATCACAAGTGTTCTTTTTAACGGGAAATTCAAGAAAAATAAACGGGATTGGATGAAGCATTTATTTAAAGAACAAGCCCAGGTGCTGATCGCAACGGAATCAGGAGGGGAAGGGATTAACCTTCAATTTTGTCACCATGTGATTAACTATGATTTGCCTTGGAACCCCATGAAGTTAGAGCAACGAATTGGACGTGTCCACCGCTTAGGGCAAGAACATGATGTCCATATTTACAATCTAGCCATCCGTGACACGATTGAAGAACATATATTGGATCTCCTCTACGATAAGATCGATGTGTTTGAACAAGTGGTCGGTGAATTAGATGATATTTTATCAGCATTCAAAAAAACGATTTGAGGTAAAGAGTCGGGCATTGAAAGGAGGATGTGCATGTATCCACAACAAATTCATCAGTATTTACACAAGTTTTTCAATGAAAACAAGTGTGATGTTGTAAATGGCAATGATCATTATATGACCGTTCAATTAACGATTGATATGGATAAGAAAATTATGAATCGACCATTTTATTGGCGATACCAAGAAGCTACAGGTGCCGAGCCGAACCCAGCTCAATTAACGTTCATTACGGATCAAAATAAATTAGCCGAGGACATTAAGGGGGAAGTTGTCCATTTCGGTTCTCCTAGGCTCAATCAAGTGTTTCAGGCAACGAAAGACTTGGGTGCGTATGCGCAAATGTATGAAAAGGTACCTATTCATTCAGAAAGAAAAATCATTCTAACGCCTTGGCTGGGTTTAAATTATAAAGTTTCCTATTACAGCGATCAAACGAAAGAAATGCTTTACTCATTAGGTCTTAACTTAATTACGGGGAATATGGTGGATGGTTTTCAGGAATGGGTATACGGGGTTGAACTGGATTCAGTCATATCGGAGAATGCGTATACATTGCCTTATATTATCAAGCCTATTCGTGGCCTGGAACGGTTGGACAAAGCAGTTGATTCGATAATTGAACACGACGATCACACATGGGCAGAAGAAGCCAACATGAGATGGCATAAGGCCAAAGAAGTATTAGAATACTTCTACGCAGATGAAGAAGACAAACCAGAATGTTACGACATGGAAAAGAAAGCATTGGAAGAACAGTATGAGACGAGAATTAAGATTGAAATTGTCAATGGTGGACTGTTTTATTTGAAATGAAATATCTGATTAAATGATTATCAATTCTTCATGATTTGGGGTCTTTTCTATAGGTGACTAGAGGATAACTAGTTTGTTTATGTGGTGAGAAGCGAAAGGAATTGAGAGAGCGCAACTGTTAATTCCAATAAAAACATTCAGTATGCCCTTAAATACTGGGATATACTTTAATGAAAAATAACATATATTGTATTGGTTGTTTCCCATCAAAAACTGCATAAATTAAATAAACAAGCGACTGGAAATCTCGGTCGCT
Source organism: Paenisporosarcina sp. (assembly GCA_041551995.1). GTDB lineage: Bacteria > Bacillota > Bacilli > Bacillales_A > Planococcaceae > Paenisporosarcina. The sequence goes on along the minus strand of JBFELW010000464.1, from coordinate 675 downwards.
TGTTTTGCTGTCTACTAGATTTTAGAAACCACGCAGCCCTGTTTAACTACACCACAATTAATTGAGTTGTCATTTCTGCATGTCCTTCACCACATGGGACACTACAAACTACTTTATATTCACCAGGCTCAAGAGTAGTTGTAGCAGTACCATCTCCATTAATCGCTACATCCGTTCCATCAATTGTAATACCGTGATAACCTTCTTCATTTACAAGTTTAATCGTGACTTCACCAGCAGGTACTGTATAAGTGTCCTTTTCAAACTCCCAATTAGTAGTGACTAGTTCAACAGTATTTGAAGCTGAACTTTCATCCCCGCTAGTATGTTCACTTCCGCTAGTATGATCGTCGTCTCCGCCGCATGCTGCTAATACGAATAATAATGAAATAAACATAGTACCTATAATAAGCTTTTTCATTGTAAATCCCTCCCCTATATAAGTGAGTGTTTCCTTCTTCACAGTCTAATCATAGGGGCTAATTCCGCTAGAAGATGTGATGATTATCACACTTCTTATGTACAACTAAGGCGATTCGGTGACGAAATCAAGAGGGAGAAAAATGAACTAATTTATGATATAAATCACGATATTGATAATCAAGTATGCTCATAATAATGGAGTCGTAATATTGGTGGTTATAGTACCAATTCTCCCGTTTAACCCCTTCCTTT
>JBFELW010000463.1:0-2187 GCA_041551995.1 Paenisporosarcina sp. | reverse complement strand
GATATAGACATAACTGCTGTGAATCCAAATACTTCTTTTATCGAACGAATAAAACGATTTAGGTTGCTAGCTTGTGGTTGCGGCTCCCATTGATTGGAGCTAGAACTTACTTTTATATCCTTTATTCTTTTAATTATATTTATATTGCGTTTTATAGTATCTGAAATCTCTATTCGTTTCACCAAACCTTTGAACTTTCTTTTAACTAATTGTAATTGAACCTTTGCTGTATTCATGGATATCCCTCCAATATTTACATGTATTAGTACATTTTACGATTCAAGGTACCTATTCTATACATATTCTATTGTCTTTTTGAAAATATATCCAAAAATCAAAGATTCATTGTGGAGTTAGATGAATGGACAGCAAAAAACCCCAGTAAATGCACTGGGGTTTTAGACTATTCTTAAGGTATCTCTACCCTTTCACGGTATCCTGCTCCTGACAAAGCATAGTTCTGAACTTCGTTACAGGTGAATAAAACAATTGAATTAATGGACCAATAGAGAAAGTAACAATTATTGTACCAACCCCAATTGGGCCCCCAATAATCAAGGCAATGAGTAAGACAGTTACTTCCATAACTGTTTTAGAGAAAGCTAGACTTTTTCCAGTACGAACTTGTATCGCCATCATCAAGGTATCCATTGGATTCCTTGCAAAACTGGATTGCAAATAGAATGTAATTCCTAACGCTATAATTAATATGCTACCTGCGAACATTAAAATACGCAGTCCCATATCTGTTGATGAAAAACCTTCGAACGCAATGAGCAACCAAAAGTCGATGAGCGCTCCAATAATAAAAATCGTAATTACCGCCAAAAATTCCGGAATTTTTTTCAGAAGTAAGCTATTCACCAAAATGAGTAAAATGCCTACAAGTAAAATCCATGTTCCGACAGATAACCCTGTGATTTCCGATAGACCTACATACATTGCATCCCAGGCTCCTGCACCGAGATTCGCTAAAATCATAGTACTTATGCCTAAGGAAAGAAACGTTAATCCCACTATATAAAATAAACCAATTATTATTATATTCCTCATAGTTGCACCTCAATTCCAATAAAAAACCTAATTTATCATCTTACCATGGAATTCAGCTCCAATCATAAATTCTCAATTCTTAGAATTATAAAATGAAAGGGACCGATAAATGAAGGGCGACTAGTATCTAATGAGTTTTCATCAGGACAACGTCAGCTTGTTTATTTACAATGTGAAGTTTATTTTTCACAACGAAAATACGCTTTTTTTCAATATATCAACATACAATCAATAATTACAACGTGATTCATTTCGCACAAAAAGTTCCAGCACTCATACGGAATGCTGGATCTTTCTTTTAGTTGATCAAAACTTGTTTTAACCTTTTAAATTTTCGACCAAGGCACGTCCCGCTTGCCTGCCTGAGAACAAGCAGCCTCCAAGAAATGTTCCTTCTAAAGATCGATAGCCATGGACTCCGCCCCCGCCAAATCCTGCAACCTCTCCTGCGGCATACAATCCTGGTACAGGTACACCTAAAGCATTTATAACTCTTCCAGACAAATCGGTTTGAAGACCACCTAATGTCTTTCGACTAATAATATTTAATCGAACAGCAATGAGTGGACCATTTTTAGGATCTAGAAATTTATGTGGCGGCGCGACCCGAATTAGCTTGTCTCCTATGTAATGTCGTGCTCCTCGCAAGGCAGTTACTTGTAAGTCCTTTGTGAATTTATGATCTAGTTCTCGATCTCGAGCCACTATTTGCCGCTGTAAATCTTCTAACTTAATTAGATTGTCGTCCGTTATCTTGTTCATGCCCTCGACTAATTTTTCTAGCGTTTCAGCAACGACAAAGTCCTCTCCTTTATCTAAAAACGACTTAACTGGAGCAGTTGGACCAGGTAAAATTCGTGTTAATACTTGTTTTATACTTTTTCCTGTTAAATCAGGATTTTGTTCAGAACCTGATAAAGCGAACTCTTTTTCCACTACTTTTTGCGTCAATACAAACCAAGAGTAGTCGTACCCAGTGGCTTGAATGGTCTCAAGAGTTCCAAGTGTATCAAACCCAGGAAAGTTTGGTGCTTTGAAACGCTGTCCTTCTGCATCGAACCACATCGAAGAAGGCCCTGGAAGGATACGAATTCCATGCTTTGCCCAAATAGGGTTCCAATTTTTAATCCCTTC
>JBFELW010000462.1:0-2204 GCA_041551995.1 Paenisporosarcina sp. | reverse complement strand
GCTGACCGTTTAGCTGAAGAGCGTATCGCACGTGCAAGTAAATCACGTCGACAGTTTTTACAAAACGGTAAACATATTTTAAGTGGGCGTTGATTCTATTCTAAACAGTTCAAAATAATGACTATTCCTATTCGATTAGGATGATTTCACTTAAGTACCTATAGGGCTAAATTTCTCAATTGAAGAGACAAGCTTAAGTGAATTCTTGAACTTAAAGATGATGACACGCTACTATTTCAGAAAGATTTTGGGAGGAATCAGTGTGCAAGAACCTTCATATCGCATTCTTGTTATCAACCCAGGTTCCACTTCTACAAAAATCGGTGTTTTTGAGAACGATGTTTTATTAATGGAGAAAACGATTCGACATTCCTCTGAGGAAATCGGACAGTTTTCTTCAATTATTGAACAATATGAATTTCGTAAGCAAACCATTTTAGAAGCATTGGATGAAGAAGGAATTAATATATCCAAGTTATCAGCCGTCTGTGGTAGAGGAGGCCTTCTTCGCCCAATCGAAGGTGGGACTTACGCAGTTAATGAAGCCATGTTAGTAGATTTAAAAAAGGGCTATTCAGGTCAACATGCATCGAATCTGGGCGGAATTTTAGCATTTGAGATTGCAACTGGTTTAAATATTCCATCATACATTGTCGATCCAGTTGTCGTGGATGAGTTGGATCCCATTGCGCGTATTTCAGGATTTTCACTCATTGAACGTAAATCCATTTTCCATGCGTTAAATCAAAAAGCTGTTGCACGTCGATATGCTAAACAGTGTGGTAAATCCTATGAGAGTTTACGACTAATTGTTACGCATATGGGTGGCGGTATCACTGTAGGCGTTCATAAAAATGGACGTGTTATTGAAGTGAATAATGGGTTACACGGAGATGGACCTTTTAGTCCCGAGCGTGCTGGTACAGTTCCTGCTGGGGATTTAATTGATTTATGTTTCTCAGGAGAATATTATCGACATGAAATCATGAAAAAACTAGTTGGACAAGGTGGCCTTGTTAGCTACTTAGAAACAAACGATGCAGTGGCAGTCGAAAAAAGAATCGCAAAAGGCGATAAAAAAGCCGAGCTTGTCTATGAAGCAATGGCTTATCAAGTGGCTCGTGAAATCGGTTCAGCAAGTGCCGTTTTAGAAGGCGAAATCGATGCCATCATTTTAACAGGTGGTTTAGCTTATGGAAAAGACTTTGTAGAGTCGATTTCAAATCGTATCAAATGGATAGCAGATGTAGTAGTACATCCAGGTGAGAATGAACTACAAGCTTTAACTGAAGGTGCAATACGTGTTTTAAATGGGGAAGAGCAAGCAAAAGTCTACCCAAACCAATAAGTAAGGGAGGCCTACATTATGGCTAGTAATTATGATGTTGTCATACTAGGAGGCGGAACAGGCGGATATGTTGCGGCAATCCGTGCGGCCCAATTAGGACTGAAAACAGCAATTGTTGAAAAAGGAAAATTAGGTGGAACATGCCTTCATAAAGGATGTATTCCCAGTAAAGCTTTACTTCGTAGTGCAGAAGTTTATTCTACAACAAAAAACCATGCGTTAGATTTCGGTGTAAATACTGGAGAAGTTTCTTTAGATTTCTCACGTGTTCAAGCACGGAAAGAAAGTATTGTTTCCCAATTGCATCAAGGTGTACAAGGGTTAATGAAAAAAGGGAAAATAGATGTATATGAAGGTACAGGTAGAATGTTAGGACCTTCTATTTTTTCTCCATCACCTGGTGGAACAGTCTCTGTTGAAATGAACAATGGTGAAGAAAACGAAATGTTATTACCAAAGAATGTCATCTTGGCAACTGGATCACGTCCTCGAACACTTCCAGGGTTAACAATTGATGGAGAAAACGTAATGAGTTCGGATGAGGCACTTTCTATGACAGAGTTACCGAAATCCATGTTAATCGTGGGCGGTGGAGTCATTGGAATTGAGTGGGCTTCTATGTTAAATGACTTTGGAGTAGAAATAACCGTGTTAGAATATGCGGACCGTATAATCCCTACGGAAGATGCAGACATATCTAAAGAAATGCAAAAGATTTTATCGAAAAAAGGAATTACATTTGTAACAAGTGCAAAAGTTTTGCCAGAGACATTAGAAACTTCTGAGGGTTCTGTCAAAATTTCAGCCGAATATAAAGGTGAAGAAAAAACATTCTCTGCTGAGAAAATGTTGGTTT
>JBFELW010000461.1:0-2221 GCA_041551995.1 Paenisporosarcina sp. | reverse complement strand
TTTGGACGGGAAAACCACCTGTCTTTCTATTATAAAGGACTTTTTCTATGGAATTCTTTAAATAATTGAATGTTTTGAGGATTACTAATAATCCGAAATTATTAATGCGACGCTAGTGATGACGAGTAAGTCCTTAAAAGGATTTACTCGTCATTTTGTTTGAATGAATTTAACCTGACTCAGATTTTTTCGAAACTTCAAGCTTTTCATTCCCCATAAAGAACACTGCAATGATCGCAATGACAATCGGAATGAGCGACCATAAAAATGTAGCCGAAATAGAGTTTGACATAGCATTTACAATGACATCTAATATATTCGGTGGAATTAATGTACGTTGTTCAGGTTGGAATACAGTTTGGAGGTTGTCTATTGTATGAGCTGCAGATTGACCTGCATTTTCAAGATTATCTTGAATCTCACTCGTTAATAGTTTAGTTTGCAAGGAACCGAATACAGTTATTCCCAAGGCCAGTCCAAGTGAACGGAAGAAAGAGTTCGTTGAGTTGGCGGAGCCTCGATGGCTATATTCCATCTTGTGCATACTAGCTGAAGGTAATAGTGAAAATGAAAACCCGACACCTATACCGACCATGACCATATAAAACGTCAAAAGATACCGACTCGTGTCTGGTGAGATGGTTGCCATTAAAGCCATTCCAATTGCGTAGAAAACGACTGAAATTGCCATTATCTTTTGGTAGGAGATCTTGGTTTGTGTAATTCCTGCAATTGCACTTCCAGCAACGGAACCTAATAACATCGGCATTAAAATAATACCAGCGCTTGTCGCAGAACCTCCATAAACAGCTTGTACAAAAATCGGAATGAAAATCGTCAACCCTACAAAGGTAGCTCCATACAAAAAAGCTAAAACTTGCGAGGAAGCAAACAGACGATTCTTAAACATCCAAAACGAAATAATGGGCTCAGATGCCTTCGTTTCTGAAACTAGAAAGACAACTGTAAATACCACAAACATGCTGAGTAATAAAATGATTTGCCATGAACTCCACGCGAACTCTTTACCCCCAAGCTGTAATCCAAACATCAAACTGACAACAGCAGTTATAAGTGTAATTGCCCCAAGCCAATCAATTTTTCTTTTTTCATACTGCTTCGTTTCTTTATAAAAACGCAAAATTAAAATCAGTGAAACGATACCAATTGGAACGTTAACATAAAATATCCAGTGCCAACTGATCGTTTCTGTAATAAATGCTCCGAGCAATGGTCCTAACACACTTGATGCCCCAAAAACCGCCCCTATTAGTCCAGTCATTTTCCCACGTTTTTCTGGGGGGAATATATCAAAGACAATTGTAAATGCGATTGGCAATAAAGCACCACCACCGACCCCTTGAATCGCACGGTATATGGCGAGTTGAGGAACAGATTGTGCAATTCCACATAGTGCGGAACCGAGTAAAAATATACTTAAACCAAATATGAAGAATCTTTTTCTTCCATACATATCAGATAACTTTCCGAATATCGGCATACCTGCCAATACTGCAACAGCATAAGCGGAAGTAATCCAAACATAGCTTTCAACACCGCCTAAATCAGCCAATATCGATCCTAATGCTGTAGCTACAATTGTATTATCCATAGCAGCCATCAATATTCCTAACAATAATCCCGTTACTATAAATCGTGAATTTGTTTTTTCTCCCATAATAATTGCTCCTCTAATAATGAAAAATATGCCATTTCACTAGATAGAACTAGTATAGCAATAGAGTGATTGTATGAGAAATAACATGAATAAAATTCTACCCATTAAACTTAACAGGTAAGTTACTTTAAAAATCTAACTGATAGATTAGACCGGAAAAATAACTGATAGTTTTCAATCACATTGTTTAAGAAAAAGTCCCTATTCACCTGATTTGAGGGTATTCTATTGCATTCTACGATTAATAGTCTCTGCTAAAATTTTAGCCAAGTGCCCATCTATTACTCTAAAGATTACATAGTCTAGTAATCAAGGAGGTGAAATATATGTCTTGTAAAAACACGCACGTAAAAGCGAATGGATCTATCAATAATTGTCCCAAAAGACCAGAGAATGATAGATTAGGTATGTTAACTTTCGAAAATTGTGTTCCTTTCGCAGGAGAATCCAACATAGTTGCCAACATTATTTTTGATGTAGAACCCGATACGCTAGCCGTTTTAGTAGCGGGTACTATTGAAAACTTCAGTGATGATGGCATTA